>JADFVK010000115.1 GCA_015222495.1 Pseudomonadota bacterium | reverse complement strand
GCAATTTCGATCGCTTCAAAAATAACGTCTTTGCCGACGCCTTTCTCGTTGGATACAGCATCAACAACCAGTAAAATCTCTTTGTTCATTATCCTCATGCCTCTATCAAAACGACACCTCTTTCTTGTGTCGCGCATTAATGATTCTAAAAATTAAAACTATCTAATAAATTAAACTTACATGTCGGCAATGATATTTGCTTTATCAATATCATCTATCTGTAGCTGAAAAGTACTATCTGACTCAATATCTTTAATGTTGATATCTTCACCTTCAATACTTTCAATTAAGCCCGTAATTTTTCGTTTGCCTTCAATTGCATGGTACAGCTTAAGTTTTACTTTACTGCCCACAAATTGTTTAAATTGTTCAAAATTAAACAATGGTCGATCAATACCCGGTGATGACACTTCTAAAGTAAAAGCACCTTTAATGGGTTCCTCTACTTCAAGTACACCACTCACCTGATGACTTACGCTCGAGCAATCGCTCACAGTAATGCCATCAGCAGAATCAATATAGATTCTTAAAACTGTATGTTTTCCCATCGGTAAGTGTTCAATACCGACTAACTCATAACCTAAACCTTCAACTGCCGGTCTAAGTAGTTCAGTTAATTTGTCCTGACGGTTCGACATTCCGCGCTTTTTTCCTCTAGAAAACAAAAAGTGGGCTCAAGGCCCACTTTTTCAATAAATTATTTCGGATCGGATTATACCATTATCACTCTGAAGTGCAATCGAATAACCTGTAAAACTTAGTGCGCTTTTGTCAGAACATTACTTTTTAACCATAACAGTAACAATATTGCCACTGCCCTGGTATTCAAGTTTAGAAAAATAGAGCTGATTGGCCATGGCAATACCTCGACCATGATTGTCCATTACGCGAGTTGTATCAAACTCCATAAATTCATCCCATTCAAAACCCTCGCCCTGATCGATAATAGTATATGTCACCCCATCTGAATTATTGAGAACATCAATAGATGCATATATACCTTTGTTTTCTGGTAAATCGAGTCGACTCGCGATTTCTAATTCCCACTTATCTTCTTTACGCAACTCAGACTTTTCTTCATAGCCAATATGCAGGTTTCCATGCTCGATCGCATTAATCATCAGTTCACTCAAACCCATAGCAACTTTGTCAGGCTCATCACACGCACAAGCAACTAATGAAGAAACAGAGCGTACATCGTCTAAGCTACGAAATTTGAAACTGGCATTTTTTAATAATTTAACGGATGACTTGGTGACATTGAGGCTGGCTAATAATGCTTTATTATAGCCACGATCTTTAACTGCTGTATTGACAACAGAATGGAGAATGTCACTGGTAAAGGGCTTTGTTAAATAATAATACGCCCCCGCTTTCAAACCTTCCAGAATATCTTCTTTGCTTACTTTGGCTGTTTGCAGGATAACAGGGATATATTTGAGCTCAGGATGAGCTGACATTTTTTCCAGCACTTCCATGCCCGACATTCTGGGCATCATACGATCAAGCAAAACTGCATCGTATTTATTCGGATCAGCTTCAAGCTTTTCCATGGCCTCAATGCCATCACCTGCGGTTTCTACAGTGTATGGTTGTCCCTTCCCGGTAAGGAATTCTTCAATAATATCAAGGTTTAAAGGTTCATCATCAACAACCAGAATTACAGGCAAATCCATATTACAACGAGCTCCAAAAGGTATTAATCTTTAATTTCTACATTTACCATTACTTATGTCGGTTAATTTTCACTATTCTTTAGAATAAACTGTTCATGCTAGTAACATTAAATATTAATGTTATAAAACAATTACTTACAAACATATTATTAAGCTATTTATACTCTTAAAAACTGAAAATGATCTATATTTAGTATGTTATTTTTTCATTCTACCCGGACGAAAGTAGCGCACATTATCATAAAAAGACTCAAATTCATTATCCTTATCCCATCCAGGCAAACCAAGTAAGGGAAAAGGTGACAAATCTTTTGGCTTTTTATAAGGCTCTCCAGCAGAAAATAATTGTGCTAACTCAGTATCAATATATTCAAGTTGTTGTTGATTTGCTTGCTGTAATATCTCTTCATTTACATGCAACAAAATACAATTTGCAGTCATGCCAATATAAGGTGATAAACCTTTTTCGTACAAAGCATGACCAAAAGTTACTAACTTTAGTTTTTCTGACAATTCAGTACGTCGCTGCCAAAAAAGTTCTTTCCACTTAAAATCACGAATTAACTGCAATAAGGAATCATCACTGCATAAAATCACAGCACCACCTTCATCAAATAAAGACAGCATATTTTCAACTGGTGAACGCCGACCTAAATCAGTATCAGCATCAATACG
>JADFVK010000114.1 GCA_015222495.1 Pseudomonadota bacterium | reverse complement strand
TTTCACTCTTTGTTGGTGGTACGATTACGGCAACCAGTATCGGTATCACAGTCAGGGTATTGCAGGATATAAAATGCCAGCAGGCACACGAAGGACAGGTAGTACTTGGTGCCGCGGTTCTTGATGATGTGTTTGGTGTTATTCTGCTTGCCATACTCTATGAATTTTCTATGGTCGGTGGTATTAGCCTGCTCAATGTCGGTAAGGTCACTCTATTTATCGGTGCTTTTTTTGCACTTGCACCGATTGCCGCTAATTTAATATCAGTGTATATAAAACGTCTGGATAGAATAAGTGAAATACCAGGCTTGATTCCCACTACAATTGTTTCTCTGGTATTATTTTTTTCATGGATATCACATGCTCTGGGTGCACCTGAACTATTAGGTGGCTTTGCTGCAGGACTAGCTCTTTCAAGACGATTTTTTCTGCCCTTTGGCTTAACCATTAAAACAGATACACATTTTGCACAATCTATTGAAAATCAGATGAAGCCCATTATTCAACTTTTTACACCTATATTTTTTGTCTATATTGGCTTGTCATTAAACTTAAGAGAAATTGACTGGAGTTCCCCATTTATCTGGGGATTTTCCCTGGCTGTACTTCTGGTTTCCATTGTGGGAAAAATGATTGGTCCATTTTTTCTCAAGCAATCTATTTATTCAAAGTTGGCTATTGGTATGGCCATGGTACCGCGTGGTGAAATTGGGTTAATTTTTACAGAATTAGGCAGAATCAGTGGCATTTTTAATAATGAAATACATGCCGGTATGGTGATAGTAATTTGTTTAACCACCTTATTATCCCCCTTTGTCATGAAGTGGTATCATGCCAATTATGCTTCTCATTTATGTGAAGAATAAATAAACCAGAACATTTAGAGAGAGAGTTGATAATGGATTTTTTTTTGCCTATACTCAATTAACCTAGAAAACGCAGTAGTGAAATATTTTCAATAAGCAATGAGGTAAAAATCATGATAAATATAAAAAAGATTAATTCCGCAGAGATTCTAGCTACTATTGAAGCTGATACTTTGGTTGGCGCAGATCTTAGAGAAATGAGACTGGAAGGGGCTGATCTGGAAAATGCAGATCTAAATCATGCAATACTTGATTTTGCTGATTTGAACGGAGCAAATATGCAAGGAGCCAATTTACAGCATGCCTCTCTGGTGGGTGCCCATATGAATAATGTGAATTTAAATGGTGCTGATTTATCTTATGCAGAAATGGGAAGCGATTTTCAGGGGCATGCAGCCATGCTACCTGGCAGTCAGCTGAAAAATGCTAATCTTTCTCATGCTTATCTTCACGGGGTTGATTTTCATGAGTCAAATCTGAGTCATGCAAATCTAAACAGGGCTGATATGCGCAATGCTATTTTTTTCAGGACCAATATGACGGAAGTGATCGCTAATGACTGTTTATTTATCCGTGCTAATCTTCGTGAGGCCAATCTGACTCATGCAGATTTAAAAGATTCCCATTTTAACGATGCTAATATGGTTAAGGCTAATCTTAGTTATGCTGATTTGGGCAGCAAACATGAGGAAGGTTTTTCAGTCATTAATAAGGCTAATATGGAACGAGCCAATCTCAGTCATGCATTAATGAACAATATATTTGCTCGCTCAGTCAATTTTCATCAGGCTGATTTGAGCCATACAAACCTGGAAGATGCAGTCATTACCGGTAGTATTATTTCACATGCAAATGTCAGCAACGCCGAGTTTAAAAACGTTGAACTGGATACCATAACAATGGTCTATTCAAATTTTTCTAAGGCACTAAATGCTGATATACCTGAAAATAAGCAGCATGTTTGCTAAGCCTAAATCAGTTAAATAATAAAAAGGGAATTTATGTGCCTTGGCATTCCAATGAAAATTGTTGAAATTACTGACTTTATGGCTCGTTGTGAAGCAAAGGGAATTGAACGTGATGTGAGTTTATTTATGTTACAGGATGAACCAGCTAAAGTCGGGGATTATGTAGTGGTACATGTTGGTTATGCAATCCAGAAAATGTCTGAAGCAGAAGCAATAACAGCCTGGGAAATTTATGATGAGATGTTGTTATTAGAAGATCAGGAAAATAGAAAATAATGCTCTATGTATTATCCTGGAAAATGCAGTTAAATAATTATGCATGAACTCTCAATTTGCCAAAGTATTATAGAACAGGTAACACAAGTAGCTCAGCAGAATAATGCTTTGAGTGTTAGCCGTATTATTATTGATATTGGCCCACTTTCCGGAGTTGAAGCTCCTTTATTAGAGCATGCATTTCCTATTGCCAGTGCTGGGACGATAGCACAGGATGCAATATTAGAAACACAAATACTACCGATAAAAGTACGTTGTAATCTTTGTCATAATGAAAATGAAGCTAGTATGAACAAACTGCTTTGTAGTGCCTGTGGTACATGGCAAACCACATTAATCAGCGGTGATGAAATGCTATTAAGAACAGTAGAACTGGAAAACCATCACTCGGATAAAGAGGAGGAGATAAATCATGTGTGATACATGCGGATGTAATATAACAGATGCCAATCAACATCTTATTGATAAAGATGGTAAGCATGCTATTACTAAAGATGGGCATGAGGCAATAGAAGTCTTACAGAATTTATTACATGAAAATAATCATCGTGCTGCTCATAATCGTGAACATTTTGACAAACATGCTGTATTAGCCATTAATTTAATGTCCTCTCCAGGCTCAGGAAAAACTGCTTTATTAGAAGCCACCATTGATGCCTTAAAAGATAATAATGACTTATCTATAGCAGTAATAGAGGGTGATTTGGAAACAGAAAATGATGCACAACGTATCAGAGATAAAAATATACCCGCTATTCAAATTACAACGGGCAGTGCCTGTCATTTAGATGCTTATATGGTGCATGATGCTCTGCATGAACTGCCATTAGAAGGATTAGATATAGTCTTTATAGAAAATGTCGGTAACCTGGTTTGTCCTGCAAGTTTTGATTTAGGCCATCACTTGAATGTTACCTTACTTTCAGTGACAGAGGGTGATGATAAGCCGGCTAAATATCCAGTTATGTTCAGAGCCTCTAATTTAAACTTAATCACCAAGTCTGATCTGCTCCCCTATCTGGATGATTTTAGTGTAGATAAGGCAGAGGAAAACATCCGTAACCTGGCCAATCCAGCACCTATTTTTGAACTCTCAGCAAAAAACACAGATGGTATAGAACAATGGATTAACTGGCTTAAACATCAATTAAAGCATTATAGGGAACATTTAGCTCAGGGTGAAACTGTTTTACCCTCTATGCAGCAAGACGGGCAGAAATTACATTCAGCTCATTCTCACGCATAAACAAAAATGACTACTAACGCCAAACAATGGTTATCTAGAATTAATCATTTAATGGATTCTCATCAGGCACAACAATATTTTGCTGATAAAAGCATAAAAATAATGAATGTCTGTGGAGGTCATGAACGTTCCATTTCCATGGCTGGTATACGTAATGCACTACATCCTAAAATTGAATTAATCCCCGGTCCTGGCTGTCCTGTTTGTGTTTGTCCGGAAGAAGATATTTATCAGGCTATACAACTAGCTTTACATGAAAATATTATCTTAGTTGCTTTTGGAGATATGTTAAGAGT
>JADFVK010000014.1 GCA_015222495.1 Pseudomonadota bacterium | reverse complement strand
CATACATTGTCCTGTTCATATAATTACTGCTATGTAGTCTTGATGATTAAATAAGGAGGTGCTAATTATGCAGCAAAGGGAGGTTGGTGTTAAATGCCTATTTCTTTTTATGTGCTCTGGGATGGGCCTTGTCATAGACTTCTGCGAGATGTTGAAAGTCCATGTGAGTATAAATTTGTGTGGTAGAAATATCGGCATGTCCCAGCAATTCCTGTACTGCTCTTAAATCACCGCTGGATTCTAATAAATGACTGGCAAATGAATGACGTAACATGTGCGGGTGCAGGTGTATGGGCAAGCCTTGATCGATAGCTAACTTTTGTAAACGCTGTTGTACACCACGTTGTGTAATTCTAGTGCCGAAGCGGGAAACAAATAAAGCCTGCTCATCGGATTTTGCTAAATTTCCTCGAACTTTAAGCCATTTTTCTAAAGCCTCTATGGCTTTTCTGCCAATCGGTAATTCACGTTCCTTATTGCCTTTTCCCAATACCCTGAGCTGTTTGTCCTGTAATTTAATATCGATACAGTCTATGCCTGTGAGCTCAGATAAACGTAAGCCGGATGAATAAATTAAATCAAACATGGCCCGATCTCTAATATGCAACAAGTCCTGATCATTATTTTGTAATAGGTGCTCTATTTGTTCTATACCAGGTGCTTTGGGGAGTTTTCGGCCGGTTTTTGGTGCTTTTAGACCTTTTAGAGGGTTATTGCTGGCAAGCTGTTCTTTAATGAGATATTCGTATAAACGACGTAATGATGAGAGTTGTCTCTGGATAGTTTTACCGGATAGGTTTTTGCGATGCTGGCGGGCAATATAGGCTCGATATTGATGAATTTCAATACCCAGCCAGGAATGAATATCCTGTTCATTAAAGTATTCAATAGCCTGGTTTAAATCACGTTGATAATTTGTTAGTGTGTGAGGAGACAGCTGCCGTTCGACTTTGAGATAGTGAATAAAATTTTCAACTGTCTTTTTCATCAAACTGATGGCTCTTGCATTGATTAATTGTTTATTAATTAAGCTTTTTTTACAAATGAGCTCAAAATATGACTAATGGTTTCGCCCATACGTTCTAAAAAGACAGTACCCATATCTGCATTGAAGCGGCGCATATTATAGCTGCCAAGAATTAATACACCAAAGCAGTTATTTTTTTCCACAAAAAGAGGTAATACTGCAAATGAAGAAAGATCCTCACTAGTGTTAGAAAATAATTCATCCACAGGAAGCTGTTTAAAGTAGCCACATTGTGGCTTACGGGTATTAATTAGTTTATCAAGCTCTTTGGAGCTGGTAGAATTTTTTTCAATAAACAGGTGTTGTGCCTGCTTGCTTTTAGGTTCAATAAACACTCTTAAAGAAACAGCATCTACAGAGAAATTCTCGCATAAAATATCATTGAGTGCTTTTTCGCTGGCACTCAGATTCTTACTGCCTAATAAAGCCAGAGTTAATTTATGTATTTTTTGATTAGACTGCTCGTTCTCATTGGCAATTTCAAATAGTTCTGTCAATTGTGCTTTTTGCTGGCTATTCTGTTTTCTTAATATCCCCACCTGACGCTCGATTAAGGAAGTGGCACCGCCTATATCGTGAGGGATTTCTATATTGGCCAGGAGTGCTGGATTGCGTATTAATAAATCAGGATGTGACTGTAAATAGTCAATGACATCCTGCTCCTCGTTGGTATTATTAGATGTTTGTTGTTCTAAATTACTGGATGAACTCATAATATTATTTGACCTTCGTAAACAAAATTTGCCGGGCCAGTCATCATTAATGTCTGTCCTGCTTGCCATTGTATGTGTAAATTACCTGCTGGAAGTTTGACGTCAACCTGTGATGCTAGCCAATGCTGACTGATGGCATTAGCAACGGCTGCACAGGCACCTGTTCCACAGGCAAGTGTTTCACCAGTTCCCCGCTCATAAACCCGCAGGCGAATCTGGTGTTTATTGATAATTTGCATAAAGCCCACATTAACTCGTTTTGGAAAGCTGGGATGTGACTCCAGTATTTTTCCAATCTGCTCTACAGGGTAATTATCTAAATTATCAACTTTGATTGTAATATGGGGGTTCCCCATAGACACGGCAGAAAATTCTATAGTTTCCTGACCATTTTCTGTATTAAGAGTGAGAGTATAACGATTATCTTGTTCAGAATCATCACTTGAGGCTAAAAATGGCAATTGATTTACATTAAATACAGGTTTACCCATATCTACCGTCACTAAACCCTGCTCATTTGTCGTTAAAGTAATGACTCCACTATAAGTTTCAACTCGTATAGTTTTTTTTGTGGTGAGTTTTTTTTCTTGTACAAAACGGACAAAACAACGAGCACCATTGCCACATTGTTCGACTTCACCACCATCAGCATTAAAGATCCGATATTTAAAATCAATACCTTCCTTAATAGAGGCTTCAACCAGTAATAATTGATCACAGCCCACCCCGAAGTGCCGATCAGCAATAAAGCGGATTTGTTCAGTGCTTAAATTAATATTTTGTGAAATGGCATCAATCATCACAAAATCATTACCCAGGCCATGCATTTTTGTGAAGTTTATTAACATGAATCTTTCTCTTATCGTTCTTTGGTTTATAGTGCTTGTTTATAGCGCTGGTGCATAGGATAATGAATTTATGCTTAACTTTACCACATTACCAGCCTTATCACTGTATATACATTACCCCTGGTGTGTACAAAAATGTCCTTATTGCGATTTCAATTCCCATGCAGTTAATGCTTCTAATAATATTAAACAGAGAGATGAGCAATATGTCACAGCTCTACTGGAAGATTTACAACAGGAATTGCCAGATGTCTGGGGTAGAACGGTACAAAGTATTTTTATTGGTGGTGGCACTCCCAGTTTAATCGATCCGGAACAACTGCACCGTTTATTAAGTCATATTCGATCTTTAGTCAAACTTTCTCCTCTGGCAGAAATCACCCTGGAAGCTAATCCTGGGACTGTAGATCAAGTTAAATTTGCTGAGTTCTATGCTGCCGGCATTAATAGATTATCCATTGGTGTACAGAGCTTTGACGATATTTTATTAGAAAAAATTGGACGAATTCATAATGGTCAGCAAGCCTGTCAGGCGATAGAAACTGCTCAGTCAGTGGGTTTTGATAATATTAATCTGGATTTAATGTATGGCCTGCCTGGACAGACTTTGAAAAGTGCTATGGCTGATGTGCAGCAGGCAATTAATTTTCAAACTAGTCATCTCTCTCATTATCAACTTACTCTGGAGCCTAATACTTTTTTTGCTGTGCATCCACCACCTTTGCCGGATGATGATTTATCTTATGATATGCAGATTCGATGTCAGGAGATTTTGGCTGAAAATGATTTTAATCATTATGAAATATCAGCCTATGCTAAAGAAAATCAGCAATGTCGACATAATCTAAATTATTGGCAGTTTGGTGATTATATTGGCATTGGTGCTGGAGCACATGGCAAGATCAGTAATGCTCAGCAGCAAAATATTATACGGCGCTGGAAAGAAAAACAGCCTTTTACTTATATGGAAAAGTCATCTATGATTGGTGGGGAAGGAAAACTTTCCCGTCAGGATATTGGTTTTGAGTTTATGCTTAACACCAGTCGTTTGGTCGAAGGTTTTAGCTCTGATTTATTTGCCCGACAGACGGGCATGGCAATTAATCATATTGAAAAAGGCTTAAAAAAAGCAGTTGATCTGGGGCTAATAGAATGGCAGTTGCATCATATCAAACCAACTCAGCGGGGTCTGCAATATCTCAATGAATTACAAACAATCTTCCTCTAAGGGTATTGTTCCCTCTGCTTATCCTCATAAAACTGAACGTTATAATTTTATGCATTATTGCTATTCCAGTGAAACGGTACGTAATCTGGATTATCTGATGGTGGAGCAGGGAATTGTTGATACCAGCTATGAGTTAATGAATCGTGCCGCTCAGGCATTACTAGATTTTATTCACTTAAATTATTCTCAGGCTACACATATCACCATTATTTGTGGTGCGGGAAACAATGCAGGAGATGGTTATCTGCTGGCACGATTAGCCTTATTACATGAAAAAGAACCACCATTGAAAGTAAACTTGATTTCCGTGTTTGATGTAGAACATCTCTCTGGTGATGCTTATCAGGCACATCAGGATTGGCTTGAATGCGGTGGTGAAGTGAATACTATTATGGATAGCCACTTTGCTGCGACTGATGTGGTGGTTGATGCTTTAATTGGTACGGGTCTGAATCGTGAACTAGAAGATGAATGGTATGATGCCGTGGCACAAATTAATTTAAGTGCTAAGCCCGTTGTTTCTGTTGATATTCCTTCCGGACTGGATGCAAATACCGGGTCTACTTATGGTATTGCTGTACAGGCAGATCACACCATTACCTTTATTGGACAAAAGATGGGTATGTATACTGCTCAGGCACGTCACTATTGTGGGCAGATTCATTTTGCTTCTCTTGGGGTGCCTGAAGAACTTTATAATAAGGTAAAACCCAGTGCAACTATAATGGAATGGGCACAAGTTTCTAAATTACTTCCCCACCGAAGTCCGATCAGCCACAAAGGAGATCATGGTCATTTACTAATTATTGGTGGAGACTATGGCATGGTAGGTGCTTGTCGAATTGCCGGTGAAGCAGCCTTAAGGGCAGGCTCGGGACTGGTGAGTATTGCGACACATCTGGATAATGTTAACGCCATAACTAGCGTTAGGCCTGAGCTAATGGTTCATGGTGTGGAAAAAGGAAAAGACTTAGATAATCTACTCAAAAAAGCGACAGCCATTGCTATTGGTCCAGGTCTGGGTACCAGCCAATGGGGTATGAATTTATTAGATCGGGTGATTAAATTTATTAAAAGCCAGCCTGATTATAATAATAAGGGAGCAGCTGAGAGAATTCATTATGTTTTTGATGCTGATGCACTGAATATTATGGCAAAACATAATATAGTGATACAAAATAAAAATATTATTTATACGCCGCACTTTGGTGAGGCTTACCGCTTATTACATTTGAAAAACCTTAATCCCTCAGAAACAACTAATCGCTTTGAGATAATCAAACAATTAAAAGAAAAGTACTATGGATTATTTGTACTCAAAGGCCCGGGTACTTTAATTGATATCAATGATGAAATCAGTATTTGTCCCTATGGTAATGAGGGTATGGCCAGTGCCGGAATGGGAGATTGCTTAACCGGAATTATTGGTGCTTTACTGGCACAAAAATTATCGGTTCGTGATGCAGTTAAAATAGGTGTCTGTCTGCATGCCAAGGCAGGAGATCATGTTGCTAAAGAAGGCAGAAATGGTATGATAGTCAGTGATTTATTCCCTAAAATCAGGGCGTTGTTAAATTGAACTGATTTCAGTCATTTTCATGTTTACTACGATAAAGACAATAGTCACATTTATTTTCATCTAACATAGACAATTCATGCTCTATTTTTTTTAATGCCTTATTACGACAATCCACTTCATCAATTTCCCAACAGGGCTTTTCATCCAGTCGGGCCGTGCAATTTTCTTTATCGCAGTGGAAAAATTGATAACATTTTTCTATGGCTTGTTTTTTCATAAAAATGTCACTAGATTTGTTAGGTTATTGGTTCATTTAATATTATCACTTTTAGCTTGTTATTGTCTGTAGGAATAATCTTACAAAATAGCAAATAGTTTTAAATAAAATTTTTTAAATTAAAGTCCTAGATCTTCCCACATATCATCCACTTTTTTAACGATAGTTTCATCCTTGACAATAGCTCTCCCCCATTCTCTATTTGTCTCACCAGGCCACTTATTTGTAGCATCCATGCCCATTTTTGAACCCAGACCAGAAACCGGAGAGGCAAAGTCTAAATAATCAATGGGGGTATTTTCAACCAATAGAGTATCGCGGGCTGGATCCATACGTGTGGTCATTGCCCAGATGACATCATTCCAGTCTCTAACATTGACATCATCATCACAGACAATAATAAATTTAGTATACATAAATTGTCTTAAAAAGGACCAGATACCAAACATAACCCGCTTGGCATGACCGGCATATTGTTTTTTAATACTGACCACAGCCATACGATAGGAACAACCTTCCGGGGGTAGATAAAAGTCTACAATCTCCGGGAATTGTTTTTGCAAAATAGGGACAAAAACTTCATTGAGTGCCACACCCAATACTGCAGGTTCATCAGGTGGACGTCCCGTATAGGTGCTATGGTAAATGGGATCTTTACGCATAGTTATTTTGTCTATGGTGAATACTGGAAAGTTATCCACTTCATTATAATATCCTGTGTGATCTCCAAAGGGACCTTCAGGTGCTTCATCTCCCGGCTGTAAATAACCTTCTAAAACAATTTCACTGCT
>JADFVK010000113.1 GCA_015222495.1 Pseudomonadota bacterium | reverse complement strand
TCAGGTTTATTGAGAACATTTTTTTTCATCCAATGACAAAAGGGGCAATCATCCATTTCAAAAAATATCATAATCCCCTTTTTGCCCTGTTCTTTAGCACTAACCAATTCCTCAGAAAAATCACCAAAACTAGAATCAAAAAAATGTTCTTGCGGATCTTTTGATGCTGCTGAAAGACTATTAGAACTGAACAAAATCATCATCAGTATTAAAAGTAAGATTTTATTATCTATTATTGCCTTCATTTTATGACTGACCTTATTTTTCATTATATTGTGCTATATATTTATTCAATGTTCTATCTGAGATCATTCCAGTAAACTTTTTCACCACATCCCCCTCAGGATTAATTAAAATTGAAGTCGGTAAGCCTCTTGGTTCACCCAGTGCTTTTTCTATTTCACTATTCATACGTGTAATTGGATAGGAAACCAGATAAAGTTCAGCAAACTTCTTAAGCTTTTCATCACTAATACCTTGCTCATAATTCACACCGATAACAATAGCATCATCCGTTTCCAGGTGAAAATCAGATAAGTCTGGAATTTCTTTACGACAGGGAGGACACCAGGTTGCCCAAAAATTGACTAATACCCACTTTCCTTTATCTTGTGACAGCTTATGTGATTCACCCTCAAGATCTTCATAACTAAAATCTATTGCTAATAGGTTGGGTGATATTAATATCAGAGCAGTCAATAATAGAATGTGTCTAATTCTTTTCATAATGTGTTGTAGTTCCTTAATAATGGGCATCATATTGTACAAATAATTCTTTAATAGGGATATCAAATTCATTGGATAATAATTTATTAGCCTGTTGTAATACCTCCGACAATGAATCATTATCCAATGAATTAGGTTTAGGCAGTGCATAAGGTAATTCTGAATATAAATCCCAAAGACTAATTGTATCCAAATCTTTAGCTAAAGAATACTTATCATTCTTAGTTTTATGGATCCAGGATAGCTTTTCTAATTGAACAATTAATCCATCTAATTGCACTTCATGACGTAAAACCGGATCCTGATGTAATACTTTCTCTGCAATAGACGCTCCACTTTTAGAAGCATTATAAAGTAACCATAATAGGCGAAATACTGATAAAAGATGATTATCTGTATTTCTTATTTGACCATGAGAAAAGTCAAATATAATTACACAACGTGCTGTCATCGCCCCCAAAAGAGTGACTAACCAGGAAATATAAAGCCAAATTAAAAAAATAGGAATAGTAGCCAATGCACCATACAAATTTGAATATGTCTGGTTATGACCCACATATATTGCAAAACCTTTTTTTGCCAATTCAAATAAAATAGTCGCTGTTACACCACCAATCAAAGCATGTGAAAGCTCTACTCTACTATTAGGTACTATCATATAAATTAAGGTGAAGGCAGACATGGTCAGCAGAACAGGTATGATAAGTAATAACTCTGTTTTTAAGCCAAAAGATTCAGCGGCATCTTCTATCATTAAAAATGAGCTAAGATACGAAGTGACTATAATACTCATACCAATAAGAATTGGCCCTAAAGTCAATACAGCCCAATAAGTCAAAAATATTCTTAGATAACTTTTTCTTTTATGCACATCCCAAATTCGGTTCAATGCTATATCTATTTGACGCATTAACATCAAAGCAATCACAAATAAACTAATCAGACCGACTAAGGTTAACTTTGAAGCCTTATCCACAAAAACATTTAAGTAATCTTTAATTACTTCACTGGAAGAAGGTACCAGATTATTAAAAATAAAGTTCTGCAATTGTTCAAAAGCATCATTAAAAGCAGGAAAAGAAGAAAAAGCAGCAAAAATAACTGCCATCATAGGCACTAAGGATAATAATGAAGTATAGCTGAGAGATGCAGCAGATTCATTACAACGTAATTGAAAAAAACGTTGTAGTACAAATATATAAAATTGAGCTATTTGTTTAATATTTTTCATTATTATCATACCAAACTTATTCATTCCATAACCATGCAGCACCACGAACACCACTGGAATCCCCATATTTAGCTTGTACTAACTGAGTATTCACCTGGTCTGAGAAAATATATTGTTGCCAATATTCAGGCACATTATGATACAGACGCTGTATATTTGACAAGCCTCCTGCCAGTACGATTACATCAGGGTCAAGAATATTAATAACACTGGCTAAACTTTTTGCCAGCCACTGCTCATATTGAGACATAAACTGTTGTGCTGATAGATTCCCATTATCGGCCTTTAAAACAAGCTCCTCAACTGATTCGACGATACCACCAGTGAGTTGATACCGATTGAGCATACCAGGACCACTTAAAAATGTTTCAATACAATCCTTCTGTCCACAATAACAGGATAGTATCGAACCATCTTTTTCAGTCCGCCACGGCATGGGGTTATGTCCCCATTCCCCGGCGATTGCATTTGCTCCAGTGAGCACTTGCTGATTAATCGCAATTCCACCACCAACACCGGTACCAAGAATCACTGCAAAAACTACCCTATGTCCTGCAGCAGCCCCATCAATGGCTTCTGAAACAGCTAAGCAATTTGCATCATTATTAATACGGATTGTTTGCCCTAAGCTTTTTTCTAAATCTGCCTGAAAAGGCTGGCCAATAAGACAGACTGAATTGGCATTTTTTACTAAGCCCGTTTTTAATGAAATTGCCCCAGGAATACCTATACCAATGCTGAAAGCACTATTTTTATTATCAGGAAACTGATTCTTAGCACGTTTTATTAATGATGTGATTACCTCAAGAGTAGCTACATAATTACCTTGTGGCGTATTTTCTCTATGTCTAAAAACTTCAGTTCCTGCATCATCAAGGGCAATAATTTCAACTTTTGTTCCCCCTAAATCAATACCCAGTCGCATTGAACCTATTCTCCATATTTATATTTAAAACAGCTACAATCTAACTAAATCATCTGGATTATCCTAAATAAATCAGTAAACCCATAATCTACAGCACTTTAGTCATCATCGCTACAATTCAACTAGTTTATTTAGGTTGAATAACAGGCCAAAACTACGTAATAATATCAAATATCATTTTAATTTATTTAGATACCTGGAGGATAAATAATGAATCATAAAAAAAATGAAGTACAAAAAGATGATGGTTCATATCAAATTCACATTGCAGATATGAGCTGTACTTCATGTGTAGGTGCTGTTGAACGTGCTATTGCTGCAGTTCCAGGAGTTATCAAATCACAAGTTAATTTAATTGAAAAAAAAGCCTGGATTATTGGTGGCGATCCAAATAGTGTTTTAAATGCCATTCTTGATCAGGCTTATGATGCTCACCTTATTGAAGAAAGTCTTCCCGTAGATAGATTATTTTTACAATTTACAGGTGAAAGCAATGATCAACTGCAGGCATTGTTAAAAACTCTTGGCTCAGAAATTGAATATGACTGGCCTCTGGTGAGTTTATCCACTCATATACACCCTGCAGACTTATTATTACAACTTCAACAATCTAATTATATCGTTTCACTTGAGGAACAATTTGAAGACCCACATAAGGTTCAGGCTGAAGAAGCAGCACATGAAGTACACCTTTCCTGGCAGCGGGCAATTTTAGCAGGCGGTGTTGGTGGTGGATTAATGCTAGGAGATATGACTGGACTTTTCCCTGCTTTAGCAGAGGGAAATGGACAGTTTTTCTGGGCCTTTATGGCATTAATTTGTTTATTTAGCATGTGGTTCAGCGGGCGTAGTTATTATAAAACAGCTATAAAAAAAGCCCGTCATTTCTCTTCAAATATGGATACCCTGGTTGCTTTGGGAACTTCAGCTGCCTGGTTATCATCTGTCATTATTATTATAAATCCCAACTTTATTCCAGGTGGCTCACAGCATCTTTATCTGGATGCATCGGTGCTCATTTTAGCTTTTCTGCAACTGGGGCATGCATTAGAAACCAGAGCCAAGAGAATTACCAGTGAAGCCATTGGTGCTTTAGTAAAATTATCACCAAAATCAGCAACTATTGTGCGTGATGAAAAAGACATTATAATACCTGTTTCTTTACTAAAGTTAGGGGATCAAGTCCGCATCAAACCTGGTGAAACAATTCCTATCGATGGGGAAGTTATTTCAGGTTCATCTCATATTGATGAGTCTATGTTAACCGGAGAGTCATTAGCAGTTGTAAAGCAGCTAGGTGATGAAGTGATTGGCGGTACCTCTAATCATGGTGGCACGCTCATTATTCGTGTCAATCATCTTAGTAATGAAACAACCTTATCCAATATTATTAAGATGGTACAAAAGGCTCAGTTAAGCAAGCCCCCTATTGCCAATTTAGTAGACAAGGTTTCAGCTGTTTTTGTACCCATAGTGATTATAATTTCTGTATTTACTTTTATCAGCTGGTCTTTATTTGTCCCACAGGCACAGATTGGTTTTGCATTAACCGCAGCCATTTCAGTATTGGTCATTGCTTGTCCCTGTGCTTTAGGTCTGGCAACACCAATTGCCATTATGGTGGGAACAGCTCGGGCTGCCCAATTGGGTATTTTAATAAAAAATAGTGATGCCTTACAAAGTGCCTCTCATCTGACACATCTTGTCATGGATAAAACAGGAACTTTAACAAAAGGACATCCTTCAATTACAGATATTTATTGTATTAATGAGAATAACAAACAAAAAAATATCTTAACAGAAGAACAATTACTCAAAATTGCTCTCAGTCTAGAAACTGGTTCAGAGCACCCCCTGGCTAAAGCAATTATTCAAACAGCACAGGAAAAAGAAATCAGTGCAACTAACTGTGATAATTTTCAATCTATCAGTGGTAAGGGTATTTCAGCTTATATAGATCAACAGCAGTATTTTCTCGGCAATGAGCAGTTATTAACACAACAATCTATAGAAATAAAACCTCAATGGCATGAAATTGCATCACAACAAGCATCACAGGGTGGTACTCCTGTCTGGCTGGCCAATGATAAAACACTTCTGGGTCTTTTAATTCTTAAAGATCCCATTCGTGAAGATAGTGCTGCAGCGATTAAGGCGCTACATCAACAGGGAATACAATTAGTGATGTGCACAGGAGATCATCACAAAACAGCAGCAGCAATAGGAAAAACTTTGGGAATAGATCATATTCATAGTGAAATGCAACCGGCACAAAAGCTTGAAGTTATCACTAAATTACAAGCAAAAGGTTATCATGTTGGTATGGTGGGTGATGGTGTAAATGATGCTCCAGCACTGGCTAAAGCTGATACAGGTTTTGCCATTGGCAGTGGTACTGATGTTGCCATTGAAAATGCTGATATAACTCTGGTAGGTGATTCACTCAAAAGTGTCAGTACTGCTATTGCCATTTCCAGTGCTACTTTGAAAAACATCAAACAGAACCTCTTTGGTGCTTTCATTTACAATATCATTGGCATACCATTAGCGGCAGGATTATTTTATCCTCTAACAGGATGGCTGCTTAGCCCCATGTTTGCCAGCTTTGCCATGGCAATGTCATCGGTCACTGTCGTCACTAATGCTAATCGACTTAGGTTTTTTAAGCCTAAAGCCTAAAATACAAAGGAAATAAAATGCCAGAAACCATTCATTTAAAAATTACAGGAATGACCTGCAAGCATTGTGTTATGAATACATCTAAAGCCATTAAGTCTGTTGCAGGTGTGGATAATGTGGAGGTGATATTAGAACCTGGTTCTGCTGTTATTACCGGTAGTGCTAATAAAGATGACTTAATCGCTGCCATCACTACTGTTGGATTTGAAGCTGAGCTTTCTTAGAGCTAATAACCTTATATAGGTTTAAAATATTTAATAATATCATGTGATAGTAGAATAAAAATGATATCTATTGTTAAGTGCTTGTATAGGAGAAGCATCAAATTAGAGTAAAGATAATAAGAAAGGGTGAATTTGTGTTTATTTTCAAAGGGACAATAAGCCCTGAATCTATTTTAAAACTTTACTTAAATCAGACCAATAGTAGTAGCCAGCATCCATAAAATAGCCGTAATTAATGTTGCCGCCAAGTGTTTTTCTGTCATGATATTATCCTTTAGGTATATTTAGTTAATCTTTGAAAAAAAAGGATAATATAGATATAAGTTGTGTTCGTCAACCCCCTGTAAACCCTAATAGTTACATACTTTCCCTAGCATTTAATCAGGTTTATGGAATTTAATCACATCTGCACTCTTTACCTCATCAGTAAAGTGAGGTCGTGCATTATTTTCTATGCCCATTTCTTCCATTAATTCTCTTTCTCTTGCAGAAATAAGTACAAAACAGGCCTTCAAATCTTCCACGGTATTTTTCGATAAGGGGTGTATCATACCAGGCTCAGGAGTAGTGTCTTTAATCACATTAGCCAGGGTCTTACGCATAGCAACCATGACTTGTTGTTCTTTAGAAAGTGAAGCAAAATCCATTGTTTTATCCTATTTATCTTTTAAGTTTAGCTAAAGACTTTTATTAAATTCTAACTACGTCGGCCACGAGCACTTTGAAAAGCAGATGTGCGTTCACTATTGGGGTTAAACCACTTGAGCTTATCATGCAAAGTAACCACATCACCGACAATAATCAAAGTAGGTGCTTTGACTTTTTCACGCTCAATGATCTCCGATAAATTAGCCAGAGTTCCAATATGTACACGTTGATTTTGTGTGGTTCCCTGCTCTACCAGGGCGGCAGGTGTACCATCACTTAAACCATGTGCCACTAATTCTTTATGAATAACTTTTACTGCTTGCAGGCCCATATAAAAAACAATAGTTTGATGAGGATGTGCTAAAGCCTTCCAGTTTAAGTTGACGGTACCATCCTTTAAATGTCCCGTCACAAAAACACAGGACTGTGAGTAATCTCTATGTGTTAGAGGAATACCAGCATAACTGGAACAGCCCGCAGCTGCTGTGATACCCGGCACTACCTGAAATATCACATTATTTTCTTTTAAGGTCTCAATTTCTTCACCACCACGACCAAAGATAAAGGGATCTCCCCCCTTTAGTCGCAATACCCTTTTACCTTCTTTAGCATAACGTACCAGGCATTGATTAATATTTTCCTGTGGCACCGCATGATTATTTCTTTCTTTACCAACATAAACTAATTCTGCATCACGACGTACCAAATCCAGAATTCCTTGGGAAACTAAACGGTCATAGACAACAATGTCTGCCCGCTGCATTAATCTTAAAGCTCTAAATGTTAATAAGTCCGGATCGCCCGGGCCTGCTCCAACCAAATAAACTTCACCGGATTCTTTACTAAAGTCTTCATCGATGGCATGTTGTAAGGCATTTCTGGCAGCATGCTCATTGCCCTGAAATAATAACTCGGTAACTCTGCCTTCCAGAATCACTTCCCAAAAATGACGACGCTGCTTCGAATCAGGAAATTTATCTATGACCTGAGTTCTAAAACCACTCACTAACTCTGCTAATTTACCATATGCTGCAGGAATATAGCTTTCTAATCTTGTACGTAATAAACGTGCCAGAACCGGAGAAGCGCCACCCGTTGAAATAGCAATTTGTATAGGTGAGCGATCAACTATTGAAGGCATTATAAAACTACACAAATGAGGTTGATCCACAACATTTACCGGCATTGAACGGGTATGTGCTAGTTTTGAAATATTTTCATTGGTGGTTTTGCTATTGGTAGCAGCTATCACTAAAACGCTATCACAGGCACTACTATCACAAATATCCAGCTCTTCAAAACGACGTTCGATATGCTTAATCTCTCCTGTTTTGGCCATATTAGATACTTCTCGACAGAGTTCCGGCGCAACGACCTGAACCTGAGCACCCGCTTTAACTAATAAAGCTATTTTGCGCGCCGCCACCTTACCACCGCCAATGACTAAACACTGACGACCTTTGATGTTCATGAAAATCGGGAAAAAGTCCACCTATTACTTACCTCTTTATTTAATCTAATTTTAGCTGTTTTATAAAGTTATAGTCCCAGCATGGGCTCTAGCTCATCATCCATATCCAATTCAGAAATATCGTCAAATCCACCCACATGCTGACCATTAATAAAGATTTGCGGTACACTATCCTGACCTATCTCAGCAACCACTTTTGCAAATTTTTCCGGCTCAGCTTCGGTATCTATTTTTTCAATCTCAACGCCCTTTGATAGTAAAAGTTTTTCTGCATTCAAACAAAAAGGGCAACTATCTGTATAGTACATAATAACTTGAGACTGTTTATTTTGATTCATACGACTTCCTGAAGACTTTATTAATATATTAACGGATCATTATATCATATTAAAAATTAAAAAAATGCAGATATTATTTTCTTATATTGTTATGCTACAATATAACCAAGTAAATTAGTCAGGTATAAATAATATCAAATTATGAACTTAAAAACAAAGTTTTCAACTAGAGATTTTAGTAATCGTTTTACTCAATTAGCAGATGATTTCTATCAGCCTCAATTACCAACAAAAATAAAAAATCCCTATATTATTCATATCAATAAAAAAATGCTGGCGGAGCTTGATATGAATATAGAAGAACTATGTCTTGATGACTTTTGCCAAATTATTAGTGGTAATACACTTTTTGAGCAATCTAAACCATCGAGCTGGATATATGCCGGACATCAATTTGGTCATTTTGTACCACAATTAGGTGATGGACGGGCACTTTTACTCGGTGAGATAAAAAATAACAATAATCAATACTGGGAATTACAATTAAAGGGAGCGGGTCAGACACCTTTTTCTAGAAACGCTGATGGTCGGGCTGTATTACGATCCACCATACGTGAGTATTTATGCAGTGAGGCTATGGCTGGTTTAGGCATTGCCACTACACGTTCCCTAGCCATGATAGGTAGTGAAGAAGAGGTTTATAGAGAACAGCTGGAAATGGGATCAGTCATGTGCCGAATGTCACCTAGCTTCATCCGCTTTGGCACTTTTGAACTATTTGCATCACGTCGTCAACATACTCAAATTAAGCAATTAGCTGATTTTCTTATTGAATATTATTACCCTCAATGTCTACACGAAAATGATACCAATCCCTACCAAGAATTATTCTCACAGGTTGTAAATAATACCGCAAAGCTCATGGCTCAATGGCAGTCTGTCGGCTTTTCTCATGGTGTGATGAATACGGATAATATGTCCATCCTGGGTTTAACCCTGGACTACGGCCCCTTTGGATTTTTAGATCAATATAACCCACAGTTTATCTGTAATCATTCTGATCATCAGGGACGTTATCGTTTTGAAAACCAACCTTCCATTGCACTATGGAATTTGAGTTGTCTGGCGAATGCAATGCTTTCTTTAATTTCTACTGAAGAAGCAAAACAAAGCCTAACCCAATATGAAACGATTTATGAACACCACTTCCTGGATTTAATGCGCAAAAAATTAGGTTTATTTGATGGTGAGGTGGAACAATATCACAAACTCATCACCTTATTACTTGAAATGCTGGAAACAACTCAGGCAGATTACACAATTTTCTTTAGAAAATTATCTGATTACCAAATCAATTCTGCAAATACTTCTATTAAAGAGCTATTATCTGATAATGATAAGTTATTTAAATCCTGGTCTGATTTATACGATACATTTCTAATTAAGCAGAGTCTATCTACAGAAAAAAGAAAACAACAAATGGATTTAATTAACCCTAAATTCATTTTACGTAATTATATTGCACAACTGGTTATTGAAGAGGTAGAAAAAAATCAAAACCATGATTTTCTAGACAACATATTGACCATATTACAATCGCCCTATGATGAACACCCTGATATGGAAAAATATGCAGGACATCCCCCGGAATGGGCCAATCGAATTAGTGTAAGTTGCTCATCATAAGAGAGCTTTTCAGGATAAATATCATGCCATATAAAGAATGTGTTTTTGAAAATTGAAATCTGCACACAAATATCACAAATTCCAGCACAACATTGGAATGCACTCATAGAGGATAATAACCCGTTCTTACGCCATGAATTTCTTACCGCATTAGAAGCACATCAATGTGTTGGTGAAAAATTCGGTTGGTTCCCAAGGCATATTACTATCTATGATAATGATGAATTGGTAGCAGCCATGCCTTTATATGAGAAATACAATAACTATGGTGAGTTTGTATTTGATCAATCCTGGGCTGAAGCCTGGCAACAAAATGGTTTACAGTATTATCCCAAATTAGTTTCTGCCATTCCCTATACCCCTGCTATTGGACAACGTTTATTAGTTAAAGGTTCACTCCACCAGAACTATTACCCGCTACTATTTGATGCCCTTAAACAAGTTGCACAACAAACCTCAAGCAGCGGCTTTCATATCCTGTTTCCAGAAAATAGTGAGCAGCAATGGCTTGCCCAGCAAGGCATGATGATACGCCATGATTGTCAGTTTCACTGGCATAACAAAAATTACACCTGCTTTGAAGATTTTCTTACACAACTTTCTTCACGTAAAAGAAAAAATATAATAAAAGAGCGTCAGGCTGTAAAAAATGCCGGCGTGACCTTAACACGACTGGACGGCCACCAGGCTACAGATCAACACTGGCAACTATTCAGCCATTTTTATGAACAAACTTTTACTGAAAAATGGGGAATAGCGACTCTAAATTATGACTTTTTTAAGGAGGTCGCAAAAAAATTACCTGGACAGGTTTTGCTTGTTTTAGCAGAACAAAATAATCAATATATTGCAGCCTCATTAATGTACCGCAGTAATAGCAAATTATATGGGCGCTTTTGGGGCTGTGATAAAAAAATTAATGGATTACATTTTGAAGCCTGTTATTATCAGGGTATCGAATATTGTATTGAACACAATTTAAGCACTTTTGAACCCGGAGCTCAGGGTGAGCATAAAGTTTCCCGTGGCTTTATACCGACACTCACCAAATCCTGTCACTATCTCATGCAAGATCATTTTAAAAACTCTATAGACAATTTTATCGAGCATGAAAAGAGAAATGTCATTAATTATATTAACGAAACCAATAAACACTTACCTTATAAGAAGTCGAACTCTTATCAAACATAAAAATATACCTCTGTCTTATTTGCAGTACAAAACATGTTTGCAAAGCGACAGTAGCATTTTTTTATTTGCTGAAGGCTCATCATGAAACCATTTTCAGAATCATGCGAACAAAATAAACAAGTTATTCTTGAAACAATTAAGCCACTATTACAAAACTACCGATCTGTACTGGAAATTGGTAGTGGTACAGGACAACATGCGGTTTATTTTGCTCAACACATGCCACATTTACAATGGCAAACCAGTGATCGCCAGGAAAACATCGAGGGTATTCAACTCTGGTTAGAAGAAGCTCATTTATCTAATATCAGTTCACCTCTGGTTTTAGATGTCATGCAAGCAGAGTGGCCAAAACTATCTGTAGATGCAGTCTTTATGGCCAATACATTACATATTATGTCATGGCATGACGTGGAAGCTTTTTTCAGTCAAATATCAAAGGTATTAGAAAAAAATCCCAGCCTGATAATTTATGGCCCCTTTAATTACCACGGCCAGTATACCAGTGAAAGCAATCAAAGATTTGATCAATGGCTGAAAAGCCGGGATCCTAATAGCGGTATAAAAGATTTTTCAGAGGTGAATCAACTGGCTGAGGAAAATCAACTAAAATTAGTTGCTGATTATGAAATGCCTGCTAATAATCGTATTTTATATTGGAAAACTAAGCTTAGCTGAAGGCTGTTAGTCAGCTAAAGGCTCTTAAATTCATTAATATCGGATCAAAAACCGGTTTTAATTTCTTTCTCATTAAGGTTCCCACAGCTGTACTTTTTGCAATAGTGGGGGCTAATACCGTTTGTGATATTCTTGATAAGCACAAGATTGCCTGTAATTGTTGAGAAAATTCAGGAATAATTGCCTGTACAGCTTTTAATTCCTCACTGCAAACCAGCTCCCCTTGTTCATGACAAAGTTCAATAATCATACTCGTAATATCATTAATATCTGTTTGTGGTTGTCCATTTAAACTTAAGCCTAATTCATATTGCTGTTGGCTCTGCCCAGCTTCTGGCAATATAATAAAAGTATAGCGTCTGATTGATTCAATTAAAGCCCCCACCACATCATAGTTTGGCGGACGTTTAAACGCAGCCTCTGCTGTTTTTAAAAAGCTTTGTCCCTGTGCACTATAGAGCTTACAAATCATCAAGGCATAAGGATTTTTTTCATCTAATAAATCTGCTAGGGAGTCTTGCAGTTGTGCATGATTTTCATGCTCTGGAACAGGTTCAGGAATCGCATTAGAACGAATATCCAGAAAACCCACATATAAAGTATTTTTACTCTTGGCTTTTTTCCATAATTTAAGAACATCTTGCTCTGAAATCAAATCGTCTTGTAAGACCAGGCGAATACTAATCAGCATCTTCATTGGATCTTCTTCAAAAGGCAAAAATTCAATTAAAAACTGGGCTAACTCCTTACCAATATCAGCGTCAACAACTGCCTGATTCATTAACATACTACGTGCATTATCAGCAGACTGTACAGACCACCAGGCACTATTAGCAATATCTGCCGTAATCTCTTTATTATTAACGATGGCAGCAATAGCTTCTTCTTCACCCAATAATAATAATTTATCCAGGTTAGTATTACGTAAATCGCCCATGCGATTCCAGCTGGATATATACATGGGGAAGCCACCGGGCACTCCCAAAGCTTTAGTGGAAAGAAAGTCTTTCACTTCTTTAATATATTTATCTTTTCTGCATGAGGGATTAAGCTGGATTTTTGCTTCACCCTTTTGCGTCAGAGCATAAACAATCAATTTACCCTCATCAATACGAATGGCACTGACTTTTTGGGCTAATAATACATTTAATCTTAGACTGTCTTCATTTGATAGGGGCATATTTTTATTTTAAGTTCTTGCTGTATTTGTAATAACTACAATGAAACAATCAAAGTCTTGTGATTGCTTTTTTTAGTATACATTATTGAGTAACCATATAGAATTTATGAGCAATAACCATTGTAGGTCTATGCTTACTCGTTTTTAAGACTTTGAAAACTCGCTACGCTCAGACAGTTCAAAGCCTGAAAAACAAGCAATCATAGCCCTTTGTATAATTCGTGGTGAGTAGTTACGTTATTTTAATTCAATTGAATTCTTTGTCCCCAGGGGACCGGTTCTTTTCCTTTAACCAACCAAACAACGGAGTATTGTGGTGGTTGTTCAGGAAATTCACCTTCTGCATCAGTGAAGTATAACAAAAGATCAGGTTGCATATCCTGTTTTTCTATCCATTCAAAAACCGGTGTAAATCGGGTTCCCCCGCCACCTTTAAATTTAATGGGTAATTTAAGTTCATCCCAGGGTTCAAATTCCCATGGACCTTCATCGGTAATCTCAGTATCACAAGCATGCAGTACAATACGTGCTCTTACCTGAGCTTTTATTTGATCAACTTCTGACAGAAATTCACGAATTTCCTTAGTAGAAATAGAACCACTAATATCTAATGCCACCACAATATCTACTTTATGACTACGCAAACGGGGATAAATAGCTGGTTCACCACGACGACTGGAAGGTCGGGTATAACTATAATCTTCTCTGGAAGTTGCACTCATATAACGAGCTAATAGCATACGCCAAGGCAATTGAGGTTGTAGTAAATGATCCACCAGACGAGCCATAGACTGACTTAACTTACCCGCTTGCAAAGCCTGCTGTGCAGCACCGGCTAAACGTTGCTGCCATTGTGCAGAAAGACTTTGTATTTCATCATTATTAGGTATTGGTGGAGGTTCTTTTTGAGTACTTTCCCCAGAACCCTGCTCAGATTCTTTTCCTTCTCCTGTTTGCCCCTTCCCTCTTTCCCCACTTTCCTGCTGTTCACTATTGAGCTTTTGATTTTCAGTGGATTTGGCATCACCCTGATCCGATGATTCCCCCTGATTATCATCTTCCTGATCCTGGTTTTGACCTAATTCATTATCTGCATCATTTTCATTATCAATTAAAGTAGGATAAATTTCTTCAGCTGACATCCCTGCATATTCACGCAGGTAAAAAATATGTGGAGGTGGTTTTAAGCCATCTTCAATTAAAATAGGATTGATGGCATAATCACAGGCCATATCCCAACGTAGTTTCACTCTATGCTGACGACGGGAATAGTGTGATAAGGCACAGTGCAGAGCTTCATGAGCCAGGACAAACTGAGTTTCTTCTGCAGTGATTTGTTGGATATATTCTGCATTGACATAAAGTTTTTTCATATCCGTTGCAGTGGTTTTACACCATGAAGGATCGGCATCGACAATAGGCAAACGTAAAACTAATGCACCCAAAAATGGTTTATCCAAAATCAGTTTGGTACGGGCAGCGCTGAGCTTATTTTCTATACTTTCATCTAACATAAGGATACCGGAAGCTTTTCTCTAGCTGAAGGCTCTTATCTGGCTGAAGGCTCTCACCCATAAAGCATGATATCAGCAATAGCATCAGCCCAATTGGCAAATTCCTCTACTGCAAATAAATCTTCACCAATCGCACGATGCATATCTGAAACAAGCATCACTCCCATTTCCTTTTGGCGGAAACTGGCAGCGTATTTAAGAATATTAGTATAAGTCTTATCTGCATCATCAGAACCTTTAGCACGAATTGCACGTCCCACCAATGCAGCAGCTATGGCATATTGTAAATCAATCTCAGTCGGTGTCGGCACCTTCTCTCCATTAACAATAGCATCCAAATCCGGCATTTGATCCAGATTGGCAATAAAGGCATTCAACTCAATACCAGCAGCAGGACCCACACAGGACTGCAATGCACCGACAAACAACTCCGGATGATCCATAAACTTATTTAAAGCATTATGTACAAATTCCCAAGTTCTTGGAGATGGAAAAGCAACAGGATTATGACTGGGATCAAAGTCAAATAATAAATCAGGACGGAAACGCAAAAAAGCAATAATACGCTCATCAATACTATTTTTATAGGCCCATGCTACCCAGTCATCCAGATTAATATCAATCTCATAATGGGAAAAACGATTAGCCAGAGGAGAAGGCATACTATAAGTAACACCTCGATCACCCTGACGATTACCAGCAGCAAATATTGCCCAGCCATCAGGAATTTTATAATCCCCTAAACGGCGGTCCAAAATTAACTGATAAGCAGCAGCGGAAACACTAGGCGGTGCTGAAGTTATTTCATCTAAAAATAAAATACCCTGCTCGCCATGCTTTTCAGCATTGGGTAACATTGAGGGCACAGCCCACTCTACCTTATCACCATCTTTAAAAGGAATACCCCGTAAATCACTGGGCTCCATTTGAGACAAACGAATATCAATCAAGGTTCTATCATGCTTTTCAGCCACCTGATTCACCAACTGAGACTTACCCACCCCCGGTGGTCCCCAAATCATCACCGGTGTATGATGCCCGGTCTGGGCACCTTTAAACTCTTGATCTAAAACTACAAATAATTGTGAAGCTCTCATTTAATTTCTACCATAAATATTTACACATACAACTTATGTAACCCGTGCTAATATTGGGAACTTAGTCACTTAGCAGGGGACGCTCAAGTACATCCATGTAACGCTTTGAGAAAAACATCCATGTTTTTCTAAACCCCTGATAAATGACTAAGCCCCCAACATCAACACTACTTTTATCATTTGTTTCACTAATTTAGAGCAAAAGAAAAGAACATTTTTTTAATTGGCTTTGTAACAACACACTATCAACAATGTACTCAAGTAGTGCTTTGGACTCTGGTACGTTTTTATGAGGTCTATGAGCCATGGATGGCGAATCGAAGCCTACATGGAAGCTTCTCTGTTTATAAGAGCCGGCGTCCTCATAAAAGCGTGCTAGAATCCAAAGTACGGATGATACCCTCTAAAACCCTGCTAATTTCAATAAGCGTTCAGCCTCTTCGGGATTTTTTTCTACCCCATTACCTTCTTTATACATCATCGCCAGAGTGGTCATAGAACCAATTAGACCTGCATCAATCCCTTTAGTGAACCATTTTATGGCTTCCTGAGCATTTTTTTCAACACCCTCTCCTTCCATAAACATAAAGCCCATACCATGCCAGGCAAGCTCATAACCCTGATCAGCTGACATTTTCATCCATAGCGCAGCTGCAGTCTCATTTCTATGTATACCTAAACCATTTTGATACATCACAGCCATACGATGCTGGGCTTCAGGCTCACCTTTTTCTGCCAAGGGCGACAATAGTTGTGCTGCACGGGCAAAGTGCTTATCTTCTAGTGCTTTGAGACCACTATTTAAATCCATTATCTCTGATTCTGATAAATTCATATATTCCTCTGGTATATCATAGTAATTTACTTGGTTATTTAAGGTATCATACATTTTTTTAAGGTTATTGACAAAATATTTTTTAAAAAACGTTAAAAAACTCTCATGTATATCCATTTTGAGCAGGTAAATAACTAGAATTTTATAAAAAAATCGTTTAATATAAGCGAATTATTATTTAACCTCGGTCCACTAATGAATTCTCTATTAAATAGTTAATCATTAGTCAATATTGGACTTTTATACTTTAATGACTAGCACAATACATAAGGAATAAACAATGAATCAAGCATACTATGATTTTACAGTAAAAATGGAATCTGATGGTGTTAATCCAGAATATATCCAGGGCTGGCAAGGTGGTTATGTTAATAACCCAGAACGTGAAGAGCAGCGTGTTACTGAAGCATATAATGCTGGTTACGAAGCTGGTTTAGAAAAGAACACTGATGGTTCTGGTGATTGGAAATAATCTTTCCTAAATTATAAGCACCATTAAAAAAACCGGCTGATGCCGGTTTTTTTTACGCTGTAGAAAAAATAATGCTAATATCTAAAAAGCAGGCTTATATAAGTCATCTAATGCTTTTTTCAACTGTTTAATAGCAGCAGGTGCATTAATTTCCAGTACCTGAGTTTCAATCCATTTATTATGCCTTTCCCCCATCACTTCCTGTACCTTCGTACCTAAATAACGGCGCATCACAAAACTAGGCTCACCTTCTTCAAAAGGCATTTCTGAATAGTCCGACATACGCTCATTAACTAAATTAATAAAGTCATCTTTATAATCCTTTATTCCGGCAATATCTTCCATACTGGATTGATGCATTCTGGCAAGATGTTTAACCATGGTAACAACAAATTCCTGACGTTCTTCTTCTGACATAGTTTCAAAAGTAATTCTATCGGTTAGATGTGCCAGAAATATAACAAATTCAACCACAACATCCATTCTTTGATTTAGACTATCAGTCTGATAATCTTCATTTTCAAGCTCCAATAGAGCATCCTGAGCAATACGCCATGAGATAAAAGCTGCAGCACTGGCATTATCAGCAATACTACGCTCTTTACCATTTTTACCCCATTTTGTTCTGATTCTTCTCATTTTACCTTGCCTATGCTAATTCTAACTGGGTTTCTTGAATTTCACCGGTATTATCAATATGAATCGTCATAATATTAGGTACTCTGGATAAAATATAGCCCGCCATCATAGTCTTCATTTTCTCATTATTATCTTCCAGTGCGGTAAGCAGTTTATCACCCACAACCTGACAACGTTCAGTGACACTTAAAGATTCAACAAAGTCCTTGCCCAAAGTCCAGCCCTTGTTCATATCTTCATCCATTTTATTAAATAAAGAAGAGCCTGAAAGTATCATTTCTTCTTCAACATTAATTGCATACATTTGACCATCTACTACAACATTTAAAATTCTTACCATAATGTACTCGTTTGAGATAAAATAAGTTTTCGATTAAATTAAAATGGGGTTTTTTACATAAACTTCAAGTGATAAGTCTTAAATCTAGAAAATGCAGTGGACATCGTTACGAAACATTCAAAAGAGCTGTAGATAAAGGGTTTTACTGGATATTTTGGCTTTATTCGTAGTCACTCTACAGGTGAAGCCAAAATATTTAGAAAATCCTTTAGATGCAGTGCTTTTGGGTGTTGTAGTAGATGGCTACTGCGTTTTTTAGATTAAACCATAATTCATTTATAGAGAAGCTAAGCATGTTAATTCAAATACCCGATGTTATTAATCCCCAACAACTGAAATCTATTCAATCAGTATTAAAAAAATCAAATTTTGTGGACGGTAAAATTTCTGCTGGAGATGTAGCGCAGGGAGTTAAGAAGAATGAAGAGCTGATTCAGGATAATTCACCTCAAATGCAATCCTTAAATAATATTTTAATGGGCAGCTTAATCAATAATGAAACTTATAAAGCAGCCATTATGATGAAAAAAATTGGTGCTCCATTTATCGCTCGTTATACCAAGGGCATGGGCTATGGTGGTCATATTGATAATCCAATTATGGGTCAGATGCCCAATGTCTATCGCACAGATGTTTCAACAACAATTTTTCTTAATGATCCTGAAGAATATGAAGGTGGTGACTTAGTCATTGTAACCAAGTATGGCGAACATCGTGCCCGTTTAAAAGCAGGTAGCGCCATAGTCTATCCATCTACCAGCTGGCATTATGTAGATGAAGTAACTGCAGGTGAAAGAATAGTGTGTGTAACCTGGGCTCAAAGTATGATTCAGGATCCAAATAAACGTGAATTACTCTATGAGTTATGGAAGGCCAGAGATAAATTACTAAGAGAGAATCCCAAATCTGAAGAGGCACAAGGAGTAGATATCAGTTATATCAAACTCGTACAGATGTGGGCAGATACCTAGCTTGAAAAAAATAGCTGGTTATTCTCATGGACTATGTACTTTTGTCTTCTACACAACCTTAAGGGACAAAGATCAAAAGCAGGGGTATGCGTTCAGATAAATACTTTGGAAAACGATTGCACAGAAAAGTGGTTGGCATCATTGGGGACGCTCAAGACCATCCATGGCACGCTATATGAAAACATCCATGTTTTCATAATCCCCAATGATGCCAACCACTTCTCTGCACACTCTCCCACTGTACTTATCCTCACTTGGGGTGAAAGAGAAAGAGAAAGAGAAAGAGAAAGAGCAAGAGCAAGAGCAAAAGAATAAAGCAAATACGAATATAGTGCCATTGACCTTAAGCGGAATATTTGTCATCTCTTATATAGTTTAACCAAGTGAAAAAGCAGCAATTACAAGTATCTGATTTTGACGT
>JADFVK010000112.1 GCA_015222495.1 Pseudomonadota bacterium | reverse complement strand
TTAACAGGCGAACCACAAATAGAAGGCCTGTATTTCACCAACTTTGTCATTCAATAATATTAGCCAAATCTCTATGGAACATGAAAAATTAACTCACTATCTTGAAGTCCTCTGTCAAAGTGGTTGTGAAACCGTTAACGCAACTATTGTAGCAATAGAAAAGAATCAGCCCATTAGTTTTATAGAAGAACTTAATACAGAAGAACAAAGCATAGTGCTCAAAGAACTTAAAGCAATTATGTCTGTTTACGATCATTGACTCTATTTTTGAGTACACAGAAAAAATAAAGGAATAACATGGATATTACCAAATTTCTACAACTAATGGTCGATGAAGAAGCTTCCGATCTTTTTTTCAGTACTAATGCCAGTGCGTCAATGAAAGTCCAGGGTGTTATACGCCCGGTTAGTAAGCAAAAACTCAATGCTGAACAATTAGAATCTATTTTAGAAAATTTAGTTGATGAAGAAAAGTTACAGGAGTTTCATGATAATCTGGAGCTTAATTTTGCCATTGCCATAGAAGGTGTTGGACGCTATCGTGCCAATGCCTTTAGACAGCGTGGTGATATTGCCCTGGTTATCCGCCATATTATTACAGAAATCCCTAGAGTTGAGGATATGAATCTTCCCGTCACTTTGAAGGACATTGTCTCTCATAAAAATGGTCTGGTGATGGTGGTAGGAGCAACAGGCTCAGGGAAGTCAACCAGTCTGGCAGCTATGATTGGACATCGGAATACCAATATTGGTGGACACATCCTTACCATTGAAGACCCTGTTGAATTTATTCATTCTCATAAAAAAGCCATCGTCAATCAGCGTGAGGTTGGCTTAGATACTTTGAGTTATGAAAATGCACTTAAAAATGCCATGCGTGAAGCCCCTGATGTAATTTTGATTGGTGAGGTACGAGATGCAAACACAATGGAACATGCTCTAGCTTATTCAGATACAGGACACCTTTGTCTCACCACTCTACACGCAAGTAATGCAATACAAGCTCTAGACAGAATTTTTAACTTTTTTCCAAAAAATGAGCATAAACAATTATCAGAAGATTTGTCACGTAACCTCAGAGCCATTATTGCTCAACGTCTGATCCCCGGAAAAGATGGTAGTCGCTACCCTGCTGTAGAAATTATGATTAATACACCCTATATCACAGAACTCTTACAACAACAGAAAATGGAAAAATTACCTGAAGCAATGGAACAAGGTAAGAAATACGGAATGCAGACCTTTGATGATGTTTTATATAATATGTATAAGACTGGAACCATTGAGTTAAAGACAGCTCTTGAATATGCTGATTCGTATAATAACCTGCAATTGAAGATTCGTATGAGTGAGGGAAATGCCGGTGGTATGGATGATCTCTCAGATATTCAGTTCTAAGAGCCCTCGGCCAATTTATAAAAACTGATTCCAGGCAATAGAATGATCGCCAAAAACAAAAAAGTCTGGATTCAGCAATGAATCTTTTGTGTTGTAACGTAACTTTTGCATTTTTGTATCTGTAATCAAGCCCCCTGCCTCTTCTACAATACATTGTGCAGCAGCAGTATCCCATTCTGAAGTGGGTCCGAGGCGAGCATAAACATCTGCAATACCTTCTGCGACCATACAGGATTTAAGTGAACTCCCCATAAATTTAATTTCATAGGAATTAAATTTCTTTTCTAAATTACATAGAAAGCCTTGTAAAATATGGCTTTGAGCAGATTTTTCTGTGCCTGCAACAATGATTTTTTGCTGACATTTTTCTCGAACCTGAATACTTTTTGCCTGATTATCATCATCCAGATAAAAAGCTCCATTTCCCTTACAGGCATAGAAACTACATTTTTTTACCGGGCTAAAAATAACTCCGAGAATAGGATAGTTCTGATGAATTAAAGCAATATTCACACTGAACTCGTCTGTTTTATCAATAAAGGCTCTGGTGCCATCCAGAGGGTCAACCAACCAATAAGTTTCCCATTGTGAACGTTGTTCATAGGGTATAGATAAAGATTCTTCTGATAATATAGGAATAGCAGAGTCAATCTGTGCTAATTTTTCCACAATTAAGTCATTAGCAGCTAAATCAGCACAGGTTACCGGAGTATTATCTGATTTATTCTTCACTTTAAAATCAGACTCATAAATGCCCATAATCACTTGTCCAGCCTGTCTGGCAACATCAATGACCTGTGGCAATAAATTACGTAAATCCTGCTGTGAATACATACTAAGCCTTATCGTTTATCCAGCAGAGCCTTTACTATATAAGCTGCCGCTATTGTTCTAGCCTCACTAACATCTTCCTGCATGGCCAAATTGTCTATCTCATCCAAGCGCCATTGAACCACTTCCAATGGTTCTGGCTCATCACCTTCCAGGCTGGCAGGATACAAGTCCTCTGCCAGCACCACATGGGTCAAATGTCCCATATAACCTGGTGCCAGAGTCATAGATTTAATTAAAGTCAGTTTTCTGGCAGCATAGCCTACTTCTTCCTGAAGTTCACGATTAGCAGCTTCTTCTATGGGCTCATCATTTTCAATGCGCCCCTTGGGAAACATCAATTCATGACGTTCAACCCCTACACCATATTCTCTAACCATTAAGAGTGTATCTTTATCCAGTAAAGCAACCACTAAAACACCGCCGCGATTTGAACCTCGAAGACGCTCATATTCTACTTTTGTACCATTACTAAAAGTAAGATCAACCTGCTCTATTCGAAATAGGCGGCTTTGAGCAACTACTTTGCAGTCTGTTATCAGGGGTTTAATCGTTTGTTTCGGTGTCACTATAATTACTTTTATGTAGCTTAATCAGAGTGCTATAATAGCAGTTTTTCAAATGATTAAACAGACTTCTTGAAGGTAAAAAAGTATGTTGGACTGGAATCAGATAGAGAGTGTTTTTCTTGATATGGATGGCACTTTATTAGATCTACATTTTGATAATCATTTTTGGTTAAAACATGTTCCCCTGCGTTATGCAGAAAAAAATGGGCTCACTACACAGCAAGCTCTAGATGAACTCGTTCCTCGCTTTAAGTCCATTGAAGGCTCCATGAACTGGTATTGTGTTGATTTTTGGTCTAAGGAATTAGACCTCGATATAGCCCTGCTTAAAGCAGAAGTTAAACATCTTATCCAGGTTCACCCCTATGTCCTGGAATTTCTGGAGAATCTGGAAAAATGCGGAAAACGCAGGGTTCTGGTAACTAATGCCCACCAAAAGAGTTTGTCTCTTAAAATGGAAAACACTCCCTTATCAGGCTTATTAGATAAAATAATCTGTGCTCATGATTTAGGCATTCCCAAGGAAGATATTCAATTTTGGGATAAATTACAAAGTTTAGAAAATTATGATCCCAAACGTACACTACTAATTGATGATAATCTCAATGCTCTGGGCTCAGCTCAGGAATATGGCATTAAACATCTACTGGCAATCTATGAGCCTGATAGTAAGGCTGGAAAAAAAGATGTTGAACAGTTTAAGGCAATTCATTCTTTTAACGATATAATGCCTTTCAAATAAAACTAACATTTATCCCTACTTTTAATCTAGGTTAAGAAATAAAGCTATGAGTAATAAAATATACTATCTGGTGAGTGCACCTTTTGAATCTGCCTGTCAGATTAATATTCTGCCGCAAGGGCATCCTGCTGCTCGACTTCATGGGCATAGCTATCAAGCTTCAGTGAGAATTCCCTTAAGTGTTTTAAGCAATGAAAGTAGTTTTAATGATAAAAAAGTTGAAGCTGTGAGTTTCCTGAAAAATCATTTAGAAAAAACTATTGAGCCTCTGAATTATACTTTCTTGAACCAGAAAATTGACATTCCAACAGATGAAAATCTGGCACGCTGGATTCATAAAAAAATGACTTCTTCAGGAATACAGTCTTTGGGAGTGCATAGCACAGGTATTGATCGGGTAGGTATTCAAAGTACTCATGACTCCGGTGTTGATCTGGATGAGCAGGAGCAGGCGCATATCTGGCGGCGTTATCGCTTTGAAGCAGCACATCAGCTCCCCAATGTTGCAGCAGGACATCCCTGCGGTCGTATGCATGGACATGGTTTTGAAGTAATATTACATGCCAATCAGAACCTCAAGCATGATTCTACAAATGATGATATGGGCATAGATTTTTCTAAAATTGACGAATATTGGCAGGTCTTACATGAGCAACTGGATTATACCTGTCTCAATGATATTGAGGGACTGGAAAATCCCACATCTGAAGTTTTAGCACATTGGATTTGGCAGCAATTAAAGCCTGAATTTTCTCAATTGTCATGGGTTACGGTTTATGAAACACATACCTCAGGTTGTCATTATAATGGCAGCCACTATCGTATCTGGAAAGAACAGCGTTTTGAAAGTGCTTTAAAACTTTCTCATGTTGATGCTGATGATAAGCGTAGAAGATTACATGGCCATAGTTACTTAATTCGTCTGCATCTCACTGCAGAATTAGATAAGGTAATGGGCTGGACGGTGGATTATGGTGATGTAAAAAGTCAGTTCAAGGATGTTTATGAACAACTGGATCATCATCAGCTGGACTTACTGAATGGTCTGGAAGAAGCAGATGTGACTCATTTACTTTATTGGATTAAAGATAGAATGGCGGATGCACTTCCACAATTGGATCGTATTGATTTATTTGAAACACCAGGTTGCGGAGCGACTCTTTGCTGGGGTGAGGAAGGCCCGGCATTGCCTGATTAAGCTGACTTTTCTTCATCAGGTAGTTGTTGATGCAAGTTCTGTCTGAGCATCATTTGAGTGATTGTTTTTCAATTGCTCTACTAGTGAATCCAGTAAAGAAGATGACTCTTCTTTTAATTGCTCCATTTCATCAGCATGCAGTAGTTGATTCATTTCCTTGAGTAAGCCGCCGATACCTTCTTCAGGCTGATTAAATTTATGCATGACAAAAGGATTCTGGAATACTTTATCAAGCTCATTGATAAAGCTACTCATATCTTTCAATGCATTGGGCTCAAATTGCTGTTGTCCCGGAGCTGTGTCTCGACCATAAGCATGTCCTTGTCCCGGGTTTTCTCTGAGCGCCTCTCTATCTGGCTGTGCCTGAACATTATTATAGGTACTAATAGCTACCTGACGAGTTTCCTGATAATCCATATTCAGTGAAAAGCGGGTTAGCTCTTCACTATCAAAATCCATTTTTACAGCCAGATCAAAGGCATTTTGTACTTCACCGGAGAAAAAACTATCGGATACCCTGGCTATATCTTTTAATAAGTCATCAATAGCTTTTTGCTCATCCTCATCCAGTTCGCCCTTAACCTGATAAGATAAGCCGGTACTGGCAGAAATATTTCGTGATTCACTATAGGCCATTCCTTCATCATTGCGGGAGTAACTCTGTGAGGATTGTGCACTTTGCTGTTTAAATACATCGATTAATACTTTATCACCATCATTGGTGATAATTTCAATTTGGGTATTTTCATTACGTGAATAACTATTTTGCATAGATGCCTGCTGTACTTGTCCCGATGCTTCTTGTTTAGTTTCAAGTTCATTGCTGACAACACCATTCATCTGATCTTCTAAGCGTCCCAGACCTTGTTGTATGAGGTCATAAGTTGAGCTAATATCATCTTTTACTTTACCATTGAGTACATCCAGACTCTCTAAAATATCCTTAGCTTGATCAAAGCCGCGTTCAATGCCTTCTCTGGCCTGAGACATGAGCTCTGCTTGCTTATCTTTATCCTGCTCAGATAAAATACGTCCGGAAACAAAGCCCAGGATCCGCTCGGATACTTTTTCAGGAGTAAAATCTTCTGCCTGCAAGCCCTGCAGTTCAATGCCTTCTTCGCCAAAACGCTCTTTTAGTTTTTCAGCTATTTGGCTGTTGAGTAATGCCTGTGTTTTTTCCGGAGTCAAAATACCAATAGAGACATCACCTCCGGACTTTGTAATAGATGGACTAATGCTATTATTTTGCTTTGCATGCATATCGGAATAAAAAGTGTTTTTATTTAAAGAATTTAAAAGCTCACTTGTTCCGGAAACGGCGGTACTCATTACTAACTCCTAATATATTATCAACATAAGCTATGCTCATGCTTTACCCTCTTGGGGGAATCTTAGCCCTATTAGCGTCTAAAATTTATAATTCTTTATTTTTTTTCTTCTATGACTGTTCATTCTATCTAAAATGAGATATATTAACCAACTTTAATATATCCCGATTTTTCAATTTATTGAGGTCAGCAATGCGTCGTCGTGTAGAAATTAAACCCAGTGGACACCAGTTTTATGTAGAATCAGATGAAACCATCCTTGATGCAGCTTTAAGACAAGGAGTAAATCTTCGTTATGGTTGTAGAAATGGTGCATGCGGTGCGTGTAAGGGGAAAATATTAGAAGGTAGTGTAAGTTATGATGAAGATCCTATTGCCTTATCTGACGATGATAAGGCAGATAATTTATCTATTTTTTGTGCGGCAACACCAGCTTCAGAATTAGTGATTGAAGTGGAAGAAATCGATCTGGGTAGTGCGATAGAAATTAAAACCCTGCCTTGTCGGGTGCAGCAAATGAATCGTCTTGCTGATGATGTGATGCAGTTATTGATCAAGTTACCCTCTTCAGAACGTCTGCAGTTTCTGGCAGGTCAGTATATTGATATTCTTCTTGAAGATGGTCGTCACCGTAGTTTTTCTATTGCCAATGCACCTCATAATGATGAGTTTTTAGAACTACATGTTCGCCATATTGAAGATGGTTTGTTTACTCCAAAAGTATTTAATTCTATGCAGGAAAAAGATTTGCTGCGTATTGAAGGGCCTCATGGTAGTTTCTTCTACCAGGAAGATTCTCAGAGAGAGATTATCTTAATGGCTGGTGGTACTGGATTTGCCCCCATTAAGGGTATTATTGAACATCTGCTAGAAGAAAAGGAAACTCGTCCCATCCATCTTTATTGGGGAGCTCGTTCTGAAGCAGATTTATATTTGAATAAAATGGCTGAAACATGGGCTGCTGAAAATGAAAATATTCATTATACACCAGTATTATCTGAGGCTGACGATAGTTGGTCAGGAAAAACAGGCTATGTTCATAAAACTGTTTTAAGCGATTTTGCTGATTTAAACCCTTACGATATTTATGTTTGTGGCCCTCCGGCTATGATTGTGGCTGCTAAAGAGCAGTTTCAGACAAAGGGTATGGATATGGGGAGCTTTTATTTTGACTCATTTGATTTTGCAGGTGATCATTAGGACTATTTTGATCGAATCAGGTTTTAGTTGCCTGCCATTTAAGAATACCTTTTAGGAAGGCATCATTACTGGATTTTTCAGCAATAATAATATCACTTTTAAAGCCTAAATTTTGTGCATTTAGACGCATTTTTTCCGTGACAACAATTAATGGGCTTAATAATAACTGTTTATAGGCGTATTTGTTAGACGAACTTGCAAATATTTCAACAAGGTTATTCAAACCCTCATTACTGCTTAGGCTTATAATGCGAGATATTGTTTTTTTGCCGCTTGACTCTTGCCATAATGAGTTAATTTCATCATCGCTAACTATAGGCTTTAAACGTTGATAGACTTCAATGTAATGGATAACTGCAGCTCTTTCTTTCAGGGTATCTGCCAATAATTCGCGTCCACCACGACCTCTAAAAATAATGAATTCTTTGTTTTTTATTGTATTATGGCTTAAACCTTTATGTGCTAAGAGTGCTTCACTATTATAATGATCAATAGGGGTAATGTCGGGAATTCTACCAGTCATTTGTTGAAGTTTCTGTGCACTGGCCTGACCGATTGTGACTAACTTTAAGTGTGCCGGTATTTCTCCATATTTGAGAAGTTCTGTCACACCGTATGTAACAGCATTAGGACTAATAAATACAATATAATCTATGTTTTCAAGTTGCTTTAAAAGATCACTATTATTTGTTGTCAGAGCAATAGCTTGTATTGTAATGACCGGGAATTGAATCACCTGACCACCGTGATCTATAATCATTTTACTTAGAGCTTTTGCCTGATTTACAGGTCGTGTCACCCAAACCTGAAGATTATTTAAATTTTTTTCTTGTTGCATGCTAGTCTTTTTTATATGAGTTTTGCTAAATTATTGTAGCAACTTTTAATTTAAAGTACATTATTATGAAAACTAACTATTATTCACTCATATTTAGCCTGTTGATCTTTGTTTTAAGTTTATCACAAAGTGTTTCAATGGCAGATGAGGTGATTCAAAGACCTGAGCTTCCTCAAATACATGATATTCGTGATACATTGCAATTGGCTAAAGCACAAAAATTACCTATTTTAATTATGTTTGGTAGTGAAGAATGCCCCTTTTGTTATTTATTAAGAGAAGACTTTTTAGTGCCAATGATTATTTCAGGTGACTATGTTGATAAAGTCATTATGCGTGAAATTTATGTTTCATATGGAAGAAAAATAATTGATTTTTCAGGGAAAACAATCACCACACGAGAATTTGCCAATCGTTATAAGATTAGACTCTTTCCAACCACAGTATTTTTAGATTCAGGAGGAAAACCTCTGGTAAAAAATATTTTAGGTGTTACAACCCCCTCTCTTTTTGGTGGTACATTGGATGATACAATTGATGAAGCATTATCAATTGTGAAAGAAAAAACTATTAAATAAAGAAGTCTTTGCAAAATAGTTGTTTCATATGGCATTGTTGTTCATTGTTTCTTATCTTATAATATCTCAATATTAAATCTATAACTCAGGTCTCCATTTGACTCATAAAGCCAGAAAACGATTTGGGCAGAACTTATCCCTTAAATAATCCCCCACATTACTCAATCAGTTACCTTACCGTACAGCCCAACCGATGACATTTTCGGGTACATCCACAAGATACTTTGGGTGGTTCATCCGTTTATTCCAAGAATTAGATTTATGATAAATCCTTTCTCTAAATTAACGAAAATAAAGTAATCATTTAGTTTTTTATTCAAATTAATTTTATGATAGCTATATCATGAAGAATGATAATAGTTGGTAATTGTTATAGCTGTGAACTCCAAAACAGATAATTAAAACAGAGCTAAAACTCAAAATTTTAATGATTTTTTCTTAAAATCTGTATTAGCAAATAGGCTCTAAATACCCTCGGTCAATTTGGATAATTATATTAATAGCTCTTTATACCAATTCCGGACATGGTGTCATAGAACTTAAAATATAAGCAATTTTCATATAGCAGCCGTTCAATACAATAAGAAATTATTTGGGTTGTATGGAATTTATAAAATATTGAAATAAATTATTTATTTAGCTCCCCAAACTGATTAATACGAACATCACCGTCAGGAAAGTGAGCACGAATCTCCAACTGTCCACCCATCGCCTCAATAAATCGACGAAGAGTTGAAATGTACATATCAGTTTTCTTTTCAATTTTTGCTACCGCTGGCTGGCGAACATCAAGTTCAGTTGCCAATTGCTCTTGAGAAAAACACATAGCCTGACGTAATTCAGCAAGAGGTAATTCCGCTAACATTGAATTTGCTTTTTTTTGTGCCTTTAATTGGGATTCTTTTGACATTTTAGCTCTAAGATCACGAAATTTATTAGCCATAATTTGCCTCAATTAGTCTAAATTGACTTTTCTTGTTTTAATTCATAAATATGGAAGTCATAAAGTTTATCGGCAATTGGTACATTTACTTCGTACCAATTATCATTTCCTGTTTTATCACCACCCAAAAGCAGAATAGCCATTCGACGTGGATCAAACGCATACAAAATACGATAAGGTCGTCCTTTATGCTGAATACGGAGTTCACGCATATGACTATGCTTTGAGCCATTGATACCTGAACTATGTGGAAAAGGGAGTTGAGGACCTCTGATTTCTAATAATTGAACAGTAGCATCAATATCAACTTGCTCACTTTGATCGAGGCCATCCCACCACGACTCGAATTCATCTGTATATTCCACTTCCCATTCCATAACAGGAATATAACCAATAGGGAATAACATGTCAATTTTTTATATGCAGCTCAATTAGATTAGTACATAATCTTTCAAAATAAAATCGAAGAAACTTTAAAAATTTTGTATACAATCATGTCAGGGGCTACATGAAGGAAAATTGAATGAATAGATTTTTAATAACTGAAGATGTAGTTTCATCATATTCAATTTGTCAACGAAAATCTTATCAACTTTTATTGCAGGATAATAAAGGTAAAGAGCAAATTTTAGTGATCAGTTTATTGACACATTTACCAATAGAGATTTATATCGTTGGGTTGATTTTGAACGTCAACGTGGTATTAAAGATTCAACTATTCGTTTGTGGTCACGTCA
>JADFVK010000111.1 GCA_015222495.1 Pseudomonadota bacterium | reverse complement strand
TGGTGGGTGATATAAGATTCGAACTTATGACCCTCGCCTTGTAAGGGCGATGCTCTGACCAGCTGAGCTAATCACCCACAGCGGTTAAGTGGTGCGTATTTTACCGTATATTTTATAAAATGCAAATAAAATATTAAATAATTTTATTTAGCCTACAATATCCAAAACTCTTTTGCGAAATTTCACCTTGAGTAGTTTTGCCTGAGCTTCACACGCTTCAACATCTACACCTTCAAGCCCTTCTATTGCTGTGGCAGTAGTATCAGGTATATAGTCATGGGCAAGAGCTAAAAACTCCAGCATACTATCATAAGATCCTTTTAAGGCTGGTACACAATGACGATCATAAACTTCTTCATTTTGAGCATTCATGGAAACCGATAAGGCATCTACACATTGTGCTAGCTCAAGTAGGATATTACGTTTATTAACCAGATTTCCAAGACCATCAGTATTCACTCGCACAGGAACCCCTGATTTTTTACAATAATGAGCAATGCTTAATAAATCTTTAATCCTTAAAGTCGGCTCACCAAAGCCACAAAAAACAATTTCTTTATATTGATCAGGGTCTTTGATTTGCTCAATATATTCTTCTGCTGTATGTCTTTGTGTTAATAAAAGATCATATTCATGAACCTGCATACTCCCTTGTATTTTCGGGCAAAACTCACAGGCCAGAGTACATCGATCAGTTAGATTAATATAAAGCTTGTCACCTATTGTATAAACAAGTTTTTCTTTTGCCGGGTTTATCTGCTGAATATTTTTTACTACTGGCTTACTCACTATATATTACCTGTTGTTTTATTATTGTTATGTTTATTGTAATTCTTGTTTTAAATCTGAAGTCAATTTATGCACTGCATGGCATCGAGCACAAACTTTGACCGCAAACTCTCCAAGTTTTCTACCTGCCTGTTTTTTATCTTTAAGTTCAAGTTTCTCAGCAAGTTCGGGTAAAAGTTGTTTTGATGCCTCCATAATACGTTCTACAGGAATTGTATCTTTTTTATGACATTCACTACAATTCTCAGAGAGTCCAGATAATTGATTTTCTAATGAAGGTATAATTTGTTGTGCTTTTGAAAAATAACCATCTTTAATAGCGATATTGATACGATTAACTGTACTGGAAAGATGCTCCATGACTTCATCATAGTCATATGAATGAGACTTCAATTGAACTTTTTGTAAAGAAAAATCCGCTGTTCGATACAAAAGTGTAGTAATAGTTTTATAATCATCATGACAATTCATACAGGTTTTGCCCAGTTTTTTTAATATGGGAGCAATAGACGTATATTGCTGCTTATTAACTGCTGTTTCTAAAGTTTTCAGGTGTTCTAACTTAAGGTATTCCTGCCATTGAGGCACCATATCAGAAATACTCTGGTAGTCTTTTATAAATTTCTGTGACCATTTTTGTAACTCTTTATCTTGTTTATCTGCCGAATAATCCTGCATAGCCAGCATTTCACGACGCAGGCGAAACATGGTATGCAGCCAGACCTGACGCTTGTTTTCAGGCTTGTACCATTGTGCTAGTGATTTGGGTGGTAGTTTAAGAGTTATGCTATTATTGCTTGAATTATCAGCGGCATAACTACCTACATTAAAGAAGAATATACTAATAATACTTATTATTATAGGGAAAAAATTATTCATAATTAAGTTTCTTTTAAGTTATAAAGGTAATTTGTGAACGTTCTTAAGCTCTGGAGGTAAATTTTGCAGTTGCAGTATTAACCTTAATCACTTCTTCTTCTGAAATATATTCTGGCACCTGGACAACCAGACCAGTTTCTAAAGTGGCTGGTTTTGTTCTTGCCGAGGCCGATGCGCCTTTAATTGCAGGTGCAGTTTCAATAATTTTTAAAGAAACACTGGCAGGCAATTCAATACCAATTAAATTACCGTCATAAAGCATACCCAGGATATCCTCTTGACCATCAGGTAAATAATTGACTGCTTCATCTATGTCTTCTACAGATAGCATATATTGATTGTAATCTTCACCATCCATAAAGGTGTATGCCAGATCATCCTTATAGAGAAACTGTAATTTTCGACGCATACAGTCAGCATCTTTTAAAAAATCTGTACCACCGAGAGTCTGCTCCATTTTCTGCTTTTTCTGGATATTCATAAAGGTAATCTTATACAGGGTATTAGCTCCCCTGGAAGAAGGACTTCTGACATCGATTTTTCGAGTCATATAAAGTTGATCATCTATCTCAACAATGGCACCTTTTTTAAGGTCACAGGCTTTTGGCATTGATAATATCCTATTGAATGGTCTAATTGGTCATTTTAGCAAAGAAATACTATTAAATTAAGCTAAAAAAGTGTATATTCTTGCAACAAAATTTTCTTAAATAAACTTTATTAAATACATTTAACGAATTGCAGGAGCAAATCATACTATGAAACTTATACTTTTAGGTGCACCAGGTGCTGGTAAGGGTACTGTCGCTAAGCTTTTAACAAAAATGGACGGCTCTGTACAAATTTCTACTGGTGACATCCTTCGTGGTGCTGTTGCTGCAGGTAGTGAATTAGGTAAAAAAGCAGAATCTGCTATGAAAGCAGGTGACCTGGTTTCTGATGATTTAATCATGGGTATTATGAGCGAACGTCTTAAAGAAGATGATTGCAAAAGCGGTTATTTACTAGATGGATTCCCACGTACTATCCCTCAGGCTGAAGCTTTAAAAGTCATGTTGACTGAAATGGGCGAAAAACTTGATGCTGTTGTTGATATAGCAGTACCACGTGATGTAATTCTTGATCGTTTAACTACTCGTCGTACTTGTACTGATTGTGGTGAAATCTACAATGTTAAATCTAATCCTCCTAAAGTAGAAGGAAAGTGTGATAAGTGTGGCGGGCCAGTTGTACAACGTGATGATGAAACTACTGAAGCAATTTCTAACCGTCTTGATGTTTATAATGAAAAGACAGCACCAGTTGCTGGTTTCTATGAAAAAGAAGGTATGTTACTGACTGTTGAAGCTACTTCTAGTGATGCAGTTATTGAAGCTATTAAGGCTAAATTGGGTAATTAAACCTAATTTAGTTGTTGGACCTTTCAGGCGAATACTCTCAGAGAGTATTCGCCTTTTTTCTTTGTGATTTTGCAATTTAACCTTTAAAATTCTAAATTATGATCAATGAAAAACAAAACCTCAGTCTACAGCTTGATCTTAAATGGCAAGATGATCTGGCTCATTATTGTGATCGTTATTTTTTAATAAAAACTAATTTCTGGCGGGATTCTTACCCTGCTGTATTAGATTATCAAATCAGACGTGCTGAGCTTGGCCAGGTGATTGAGGTTGATTATAAACCAGGTGATTTACTGTCTGATGAATTCAGCCAAAATAATCTTAAAACTATTCCTTTAAAAAAGTTTGATCAATACTTTAAGGGGGCTATGCCTATTACACCTGTGGTGGGTCGTTTTTATCCAAGAGGTATGATTGAAGGTGTTGCCGGTTGTTTTAAAATGGATGATCGCCCATTTCGAGTTGTTGGTAAAACAGAAGATACCTTAGATATCGATCTCAATCACCCATTGGCTGCTTTCCCACTACATCTAAGCATTATAATTACTGATATTTTTGATGCTAATCAACAAAATGGCGGTCGCTGTAATGAAGTTGCTGAAACTATTACCACTCAAGGTCCTGGTTTTCAGTGCTTATTAAAATCACAATCTACTGATTTTTTTCAGGGAATGCCTTTTTTAAGAACAATTGAAGATGATGATGCTGTATTTTATGATGCTGTTGATAGCAAACCACCGGTAGATCAGGTTGCTATTGAACAATTAAAACTCTTTTTTGCACATCAGCTTAAGGATAATACAAAAATCCTTGATTTAATGGCAGCTCCTGATTCTTATTTACCCGAACAATTTACATTATTAGATGTGACAGGTTTAGGTGTTAAAGAATCAGATATGCAGCAAAATCCTGTTTTAAATCATCGCGTGGTTCATGACTTAAATCGAAGCCCGAAACTACCATTTGAAGATCATGAATTTGATACAATTATTTGTTCTTTCGCGATAGAATATATGACACAGCCACAAAAAGTATTTCTTGAATTATCTCGTATATTAAAACCTGGGGGTAAAGTGATTATTTCATTTTCTGAGCATTTCTATCAGAAAAAAGTTATTGCTTTGTGGGAAGATGTACATCCGTTTGAACGTATGGGTGTTGTATTAGAATATTTTCGCCAAAGTGGACAGTTTGAAAACTTAAGATCAGAATCTATTCGTGGTTTGATTAAAAATGATGACGATCCCTTTATCTCAAAAAATGCTTATTCATGCCCTTTATTTATTATTTCAGGAGAAAAAATAAAATGAAAAAAATGATACTGATACTCAGTCTTATACTTGCTATACTCTTTATTTCAGCCTGTACGCAGGAATCACAAAATAAGTTTAGTCGTTCTGTACAAAACTGGACTGGTACTAATGGGGTTCTGGATATCTATATGGGAGAGAAGTTAGTTCAGCGCTATATCAAAATTGATAAGTTATCCACAGCTCAAAGTACTTCTGGTACTGTCGATAGAGATTATCGCTATGGCTATGGCGTGTTAGATCTCAATCAAAATTATGTAGCAGATAAGGGTGAGAAAAAGCTTTATTTTGAAATTAGTGATTATTCTACACCTTATATTTTTTATGATTCTCCGCATAAATAATTTTTAATTATATTCGGGGCTGAGATGGTATATACAGCCCCTAGTTAAAATAAAGTACCATCATCTGCTCTTCATCTATCACTTCTATCCCTAGTTCATTGGCCTTCTTTAATTTTGAGCCTGAGTTTTCACCCGCTATCACAATATCTGTATTTTTTGAGACACTGCCGCTGACTTTGGCACCAAGTTCAATGAGATGCACCTTGGCATCGTTACGTTTCATGTGTGATAGTGAGCCGGTTAAAACAATTGTTTTACCCGACAATGGTTGTTCAATATCAGATTTTATTTCAATTTCGGGCCAATGAATACCGGATTGAAGTAATTTTTCCACCACTTCTATATTGTGTTTTTGGGAGAAAAAAGTTTCTATATTATGTGCCACAATAGGTCCAACATCTGGTACTGCCTGTAAATCTTCAGCATTAGTTGCTTGTAATACAGAGAACTCTCTATAAAAATTAGCCAATGATAAGGCTGTTGTCTCGCCAACTTCCCTGATCCCCAGGGCATAAATAAAACGTGCTAAAGTGGTTTCTTTGCTTAATTGAACCGCATTGATAAGGTTTTCAGCTGATTTATCTCCCATACGTTCCAGGGCACTTAATTGTTGCTTTGAAAGTTGAAAAACACCTGCTATATCATTTATTAATTCTGCATCTACCAGTCGTTCAACTAACTTATCACCCAGGCCATCAATATCCATGGCCTTGCGTGAAACAAAATGCTTAATAGCTTCTTTACGTTGTGCAGAGCAGTAAAGACCGCCGGTACATCGTGACTTTGCCTCATCATTTACACGTTCCGCTAAAGAACCACAGATGGGACAACTTGATGGAATAATATATGCTTGAGAGTCTGTAGGACGTTTGGATAAGATAGATTTAACAACTTCAGGTATTACATCCCCTGCTCTTCTGACAATTACCGTATCACCAACACGTACATTTTTACGATCTATTTCATCCTGATTATGCAGAGTCGCATTAGTGACTGTTACACCACCAACAAAGACTGGTGCTAGACGAGCCACTGGTGTTAATGCGCCGGTACGCCCAACCTGTATATCAATGTTTAATAAGGTGGTTAAAGC
>JADFVK010000110.1 GCA_015222495.1 Pseudomonadota bacterium | reverse complement strand
TTAAGTTACTTAGAAGTTTCTGATCCCGTTTCGGGATAAAAACTGACCTTTCCATCCTACTAAATTAACACTACTTTCTTAAAAGTGTCCTAAGCAGAGAGAAAAATGAAAATATCTGTATTTATAGCAACTAGCCTGGATGGTTTTATTGCAAGATTGAATGGTAGTATTGACTGGCTAATATCTGCTGATGAACAAGATAGCCCTGAAGATTATGGTTATCAGGAATTTTATGATTCGATAGACTGTCTGGTGATGGGTAGAAATAGTCTGGAAAAAATTATCAATTTTCCTGAGTGGCCATATGAAGATAAAAGAGTTGTTATATTGAGTAAAACATTAGAAGAAGTGCCAGCTCAACATGTAGATAAATTTGAGATATATGCAGGCTCTCTAAATGAGTTAGTGAAACGATTGGAAACTGAAGGTTTTGAAAGCTTATATATCGATGGTGGTAAAACGATACAATCTTTTATTAACCATGATCTTGTCACCGACATTACTATCACAACAATACCAATACTATTAGGTGAAGGCCTGCATTTATTTGGAAAAATTAAACAAGATATAAAGTTAACGCATATTGAAACAAAGTCTTATCCAAATGGTTTTGTTAAATCAACTTATGAAATGTAGTTAAAATAAATTTGATGGATATGATTGATTCTGACCTTACAAAATTATCACAACTTATATTAACAGCCGCCAGGCAAGAATTATTACCGCGTTTTAAAAACTGCAAAGTCAATGTGAAAGAGGATGGCAGTTTTATTACGGAAGCTGATCTTGCCATACAAAAATTTTTACAAACAGAGCTAAAAAAACAATGGCCAGAATATAAATTTTTTGCTGAAGAAATGCCTATTGATGAAATGGGGGATTTTTTTGCAGAAAATTCAGATGGCTTTTGGTGTTTAGATCCCATAGATGGCACCAGTAATTTTTCTTGTGGATTACCCTATTTTTCTATTTCTCTTGCCCTGATTAAAAATTCTAAAACTGAATTAGGGATTGTGTACGATCCTATTCGAGATGAATGTTTTTCAGCTATAAGAGGCAAGGGTGCATGGCTAAATGGACAGCCATTAAAGGTTTCTCAAAGTAAACGCCCTTTAAAAAAAGCTATTGCCTTGGTTGACATAAAACGCTTAGACGCAGATTTACGACAACGTTTGGTACTAGATCCTCCTTATCACTCACAACGTAGTTTAGGATCAGTTGCATTAGATTGGTGCTGGCTTGCGAGTGAGCGTGTGCATGTGTATCTACATGGTAAAATGATGCTTTGGGATTATGCCGCTGGCTTATTAATTGCGCAAGAAGCGGGTTGTTTTAGTCTTGGGTTAGATGGTTCACCTGTATATCATCTTAGTCTGAAAGCCCGACAGGCTATGGGGGCGGTAGAAAATACACTTTATCAGGAATGGTGGAAATATTTAAATGAACAAAACTAAATACAAAACTTGATATATACTTGAAGTTATAAACATAGTTAATATAATTTTATTATTCAATAAAGGCTTTGATTTAAATATCTTAAATATAGTCAAAAAAATTTATATTTGCTTACCAACAAATGGTAGAGCTTAATCCACAGACCCTGTGGATAACTTTGTTAATAAGTTTGAATAAGTGTATTGAAATAGTGATATTATTGGCTGTCAGATTATTTGCTTAAAATTTGTACAAATAAATAATGTTAAAACTAAATTTTGTTTATTATCAATAAGATAAATTTTTTTACTGAATTCCCCTATTGACATAAATAGTATGTATATATTGCTGATATTTGTTTTTTTGAGAATGATTATCAGCTAGTGGATAAATCAATAACTTATCTGTATATTAGAATATAAAATTTAGATTTTTCACGTAAACAATCAATCTTAAGATTTTAAATATTAAGCTATGTAGTGAGAGGGATGAAGCAATGATAACTGTTTATTTTGTTCAACATGGGCGTGCATTAACGAAGGATATTGATAAAACGAGACCATTGTCTGATACTGGGGCTGATGAAGTGCAAAAGGTGGCTTCTAAGTTAAAAAATAGTAATGTTTCTATTCAAAAAATTGTCCATAGTGGAAAGTTAAGAGCACATCAAAGTGCATTAATTTTTGCTGAAGTTTTAGGTCTTGATAAAGTATCTGAAACACAGGGGATGAATCCCAATGATGTGGCAGAAGACTTTATTAAACAGATCAATGAAGATGAAGTAATGTATATTGGTCATTTACCTAATATCCAAAATGTTGTTGCAAATCTTGTTACAAGTAATCAAAATAATAATGTGATTAAATTTCAAAACTCTGCAGTTGTCTGTGTTGAAATTAATGAAGATGAAAGTCACATCAATTGGTTTATCACACCAGAACTGTGTTAGTAAGAAAATATCAGTCATCTTCCTTTTTTAGGAATAATAAATAATGTCGAAAAATAAGCAAAGCCAACAAACATCCCAGGCAACGATTGATACGGCCATGACGATAGCTAAGGGAATTCAAAAGCCAGGGCAGACAAAGGAACAAACAAAAATAATAGCACAGGGGATTCAAAAGGGTATTGCAGAATATAAAAAGCAACAGAAAGCTAAGTCACGTGAGTTAGATAAGCTAAAAAAGAAAATAGTTCATCAGCAAAATAGTCATACAGCAAGTGAGACATCATCATCTGAAGTGACTCCACCTAAAACACAATGGCTGCCATGGTTATTATTGGGCTTAAGTTGGTTGTTGATGGCAATATTTATATTTATTTCAAAATAAACTATTTGGAAATACAATGAAAAAGTTAAAAAATGAAAAAGAGTTAGTAAAAAAAGCAATTTTAGAAGGTGTTAAATATGGAGAAGGAAGAGGTGTGGTGGAATTTGAAGCGACAGATTCAGCACATGAAAAAATTGAGTACATCTATCGATTACTGGTGCATGATAAAGTGATTCAGCCTATTCCGGAAGACCAGGTCACACAGAAATCTATGATGCATAAGCTGGCTATTTGGGCTTCAAAAATGAAATAAATGATAGTGCCTTGCAAATACCTCCAAAATAAATTATTAAAAAGAGAAAATTATGAGTGATACCACAACATTAAATGAAAAATATTCAATCCCTGGTGCTATAGAGTTTGTTAATAATGAACAAGGGGCTTTAGTGGCACGAGTGGCAACACCATACGGTGCAATGGAAGTGGCACTTCAGGGTGCACAACTATTGTTTTGGACACCTAAAGATCAGGCTCCTGTGATTTGGTTGTCACCAGAGGCAAAATTTAAACAAGGTAAATCATTGCGTGGTGGTGTTCCTGTTTGCTGGCCCTGGTTTGGTCCTCATCCTGAGAATTCTGCCCTGCCGGGCCATGGTTTTGCTCGCAACCTCGATTGGCAAGTATTAGAGACATCTCAGTTAAAGGATGCAATACGTATTAGTATGAAGTTTGTACCCGGTGAAGAAGAAAAGAAAAACTGGCCTCATCAAGCAGAGCTTATCTTGTCAATTACGATGGGAGAAGCATTGGAGATGGAACTCACTACTCATAACCAGGCTAATAGTGAATTTAGCATGACTCAGGCACTGCATACTTATTTTAATGTAGGTGATATTTCCAGGGTGCAGATAGAAGGGCTGGAGGGAAAGGAATATATTGATAAGGTGGGAGAGGAGACATGTCGACATCAGCAGGGTGCAGTTACTATAGACAGTGAAGTTGATCGAGTTTATATGGATACTACAGAGGATTTAGTGATTGTCGATGATGCATTAGAACGTCGTATTCGTATTGCCAGAGAGGGTAGTCATAGTGCAGTGGTATGGAACCCCTGGCTTGAAAAGGGTGCCGCCTTTGGTGATATGGGAGAAGATGGATACCGTAATATGTTGTGTGTAGAAACAACCAATGCGGCAAAGGATATTATTACTGTAAAACCGGGAGAAAGTTTTACTCAGCGTAGTCGCTATACGCTTGAAGCATTCTAATTAAAAGATTGATCTGTGTAACATTGGTTACTGTTATGAAAATTGGAAGTTGATAAACTATTTATAGTCAATAATTAGGAGCGTATAAAAAGTGTGTCTTGCCATTCCCTTAGGTAATAAAGAGGATAATAATGAGTCAGAGTTATGGCGAACCATTCGCACTAACCCA
>JADFVK010000109.1 GCA_015222495.1 Pseudomonadota bacterium | reverse complement strand
TTTATAATAATCGTCAAAAAATAGTCACGGTATTATTATGGCCATCGCAGCAGAAATGAGTTTAAAATCACGATTCGATGAGATTATCCGTAGTGGATTAGGGGCGCCCATTATGCTTATGGGGATGCTGGCTATGGTGATTTTACCAGTGCCGGCATTTTTGCTGGATATGTTTTTCACCTTTAATATCACCATGTCTTTGATTATTCTTCTTATTGTTATCTATGCACAAAAACCCTTAGATTTTGCTCTTTTTCCTACCGTTATTTTAATTGCTACCCTATTACGTCTTTCACTCAATGTCGCCTCAACTCGTGTGGTTTTATTACATGGTCATGAAGGTCCGGATGCGGCTGGGCAGGTGATTCAATCCTTTGGTCAGGTCGTGATAGGGGGCAATTATGCCGTTGGTCTGGTAGTTTTTATTATCCTGATTATTATTAACTTTATGGTGGTCACAAAAGGTGCAGGGCGTGTGGCAGAAGTAAGTGCTCGCTTTACACTGGATAGTATGCCGGGTAAGCAAATGGCCATTGATGCTGATATGAATCAGGGCTTGATTGATCAGGATGAAGCGAAGAAACGCCGTGAAGAAGTCACTCGTGAAGCAGACTTCTATGGTTCAATGGATGGTGCCAGTAAGTTTGTTCGTGGTGATGCTATTGCAGGTATTTTAATCACATTGATCAATGTGATTGGTGGTTTTACTATCGGCGTACTACAGCATGATTTAAGTGCTGCTCAATCAGCAGAAATTTTTGTCTTATTAACCATTGGTGATGGTTTGGTCGCACAAATTCCCGGAATTATTTTGTCCATTGCTGCAGGTATTATGGTGACACGTGAAAATCGTGAAGGGGATATGGGTGGTGCTTTTGTCTCTAATCTTATGGCTAAGCCAAAAATCATGGGCGTCACTGCAGTCATTATGATGATTATTGGCCTGGTGCCAGGTATGCCTCATTTGGCCTTTCTCACTTTTGCTGCTATTGCTGGTGGGCTTGCGTGGCGTCAAAAAACTAAAAAGAATACTGAGCTTGAAGTGATACAGGAAGAGGCTATTCAGCAGCAGGAAATAGCTGCCAGCTCTCCAGAGACTAAGGAATTAAGTTGGGATGATGTAATGCCGATTGACTCCATTGGTCTGGAAGTGGGTTATCGTCTTATTCCTATGGTGGATAAGTCACAAGGTGGACAGTTAATGAGTCGTATTAAGGGTGTGCGTAAGAAGCTTTCACAAGATTTGGGCTTCCTGATCCCACCGGTACATATACGGGATAATCTGGACCTGGCACCTAATGTGTATCGTATTGCTCTGATGGGAGTTTCAATCGGGGAGTCTGAAATTCATCCAGAACATGATATGGCGATTAATCCCGGTCAGGTTTTTGGTGAGATTGAAGGGATTAAGACTAAGGATCCAGCCTTTGGTTTACCGGCTACCTGGATTGAGCAAAATGAAAAAGAAAATGCACAGACCCTAGGTTATACCGTGGTGGATTCCAATACGGTTATTGCTACACATTTAAGCCAGTTGCTCAATGAAAATGCACCGCAGTTATTAGGTCATGAAGAAGTGCAGCAATTATTGGATCGTCTGGCCAGTAGTGCACCTAAACTGGTTGAAGATTTAGTACCGAAGGTTTTACCTCTTAGCACAGTGGTTAAAGTATTACAGAATCTTCTTAATGAATCGATTCCAGTTCGTGACTTTAAAACCATTGTTGAATCATTGGCTGAAAATTCCGCACAAACTCAGGATGCCGGAATTTTGACATCACAAGTTCGTGTAGCATTAGGTCGATTTATTGTCCAGCATATCAATGGTTTAAGTAATGAATTATCAGTGATTACTTTAGATCCTGCTTTGGAACAGTTATTGCATCAGTCAATACAGATGTCGGAAAGTGGTGGTGGCATTGAACCGGGACTGGCTGAAAGGATACATACCTCCTTATCAGAAAGTGCGCAAAATCAGGAAATGAATGGAAATCCTGCCATTTTACTGGTTTCAGCTCAGGTTCGCTTAATGTTGATGCGCTTTGTTAAGCACACAATTTCTAATATGCATGTTCTGGCTTACAACGAAGTACCGGACAATATGCAAATAAAAATAGTTGCAACGGTTTCACAAGACTAAAGTGAAATTTTAAATAGAAGGTTATTTATCATGAAAATCAAACGTTTTTTTGCTTCTGAAATGCGTGAAGCTATTCGTCAGGTAAAAGAAGAGCTGGGAGCTGATGCGGTTATTCTTTCCAATAATAAAGTGGATGGTGGAATCGAACTGGTAGCAGCTATTGATTATGATGAAGAGGCAGTACAGCGTTCTGTACACTCAGCTTTAACCTCTGATCCTAAACAAGTGAGACAGACGCCAGCTAAGAGAAGAAAGTCTGTAGTTTCACCACATGCTACAAAACAAAAATTAACAGATAGATTAGAAGATGACATTGAAGATGATGTTATTAGCTTTTCCAGAGATCGTATGGATAGTAAAAAGTCGTCAGTAAAGGGCGGTAAATTTGCCTCTCTATTAAGACAATCTAAGAGTCAGAATACTAAAAATCAATCTAAAATAAAAAATACTTCTGCAGAGAAGAAAACAACACAGTCGACAGCTGAAAAACTATCATTACGTGATAGAAAACAACCTTATATTTCTGATGCTTATGAAGAAAATAGTTTAAATGAAGAAACCTATCCCTTTGACTATGAGTCACTGGTTAATGATGAAAAGGCACGTCTGCAGAGAAATAAATATAATATGCAAAGTCAGCAGGATTCTAACCTGGATGATTTTTACGCGGATAGTTTTCAGGCTGGTAAAAGAACAACGCCTAATAAAAATCGACAGGTGAAAAATACTCAAACTAAAAAACGTTCAACTGCAAAGAAGAAAGTTGAATGGTTGGAAGATCCGGCTATTACTTCCATGCATGAAGAAATTAAATC
>JADFVK010000108.1 GCA_015222495.1 Pseudomonadota bacterium | reverse complement strand
TTTGTGGAAGATGTTAAAAATATTGACGAAGATTATTTACAGGATATTGCCTGTATTGCCTTAAATATGCTGCCAGCACGATATGTTCGCCATGATGTGGATATGGCTTTTTTTCTTACGTCTAAAGAACGTTCAGAAATGGAAAAAGCGATCAATGACGCAGTTTTAAAAGCTAAAGTTCATGTTGATGCTCAATATCATTCTGAAGATAGGCCTAATACGTTTCAACAAGCTTAAATGGTAAATATGTCTCAGGAAATTCAAAAGTATAATATTTCAATTGATGTGGCAGTACAGTATATCAAGGAACAGTCACTCCCGGCAGATAATCGTTATGTCTTTTCATATACTATTAATATTTTAAATGTAGGAACAGTCACTGCACAACTATTATCGCGTCATTGGATTATTACTGATGCAGAGTCTAAATCAGAAGAGGTTAAAGGCCCTGGAGTGGTGGGTGAACAGCCCGTATTAAAGCCAGGTGAAGACTTCACTTATACCAGTGGTACGATAATAAGAACACCCGTTGGTAGTATGCAAGGGAGTTATCAAATGAAAGCCTCCGATGGACATTTATTTGATGCGGAAATAGCACCCTTTACATTAAGTTTACCGGGTTTTTTACATTAATTTTTATCAATTTAAATAAAGACATACTTCATGGAAAAAATAATAGAGCGTAGTAAACAATCTGTTTTTAGTATTTTTGCGATGCTGATTACTCTTTTATCTTTTGTGTTATTATCCTTGCAAATTACTTTTATCAGTATTTTATGGGGCTTTAGCTTTTTTTTCAGCCACTTTAGTCATAAATTAACTGAACATGAAGTTAGTCATCATTTATAATTCAATTCTCCAGCTATTTCTCTCCCTTTAAGTTCTATAATTTCTGAGCTTACTATGCAAATACTTGATCGCTATATTATAAAAGCTGTATTTATATCAACCCTGTTGTTTTTATTAGTGATTGTTGCCCTATATGGCTTTATTGCCTTATCTGATTCATTCAAATATATAGGTAAAAATACTTTTACAACATCAGATGCTTTTTATTACACATTAATGACAATGCCACGTAGAATTTATGAGCTATATCCATTCTCTGTATTATTGGGTGCAATGATGAGCTTGGGAGCACTTAATAGTAATGGTGAACTAGTGATTATTCGTGCTGCAGGTGTTTCCGTTGCACGCATTATTTTTTCTGTAATGAAGGCTGGTTTTATTCTGGCATTACTGATGTTACTTTGGGGAGAGTACGTCATCCCAGTGACGGAAAGTATTGCACAAAATCACCATGCAAATAAAGCACAAGGCGTAACTAGTATTCGTTCTGAAGAAGTGACCTGGGTGAGGGATAAAAATAATTATACAAAAATAGCGGCCATTGCTTCTAATAAAGACTTGATTGGTATTACAATGTTTACTTTTGATGAGGATAAAACTTTAAAGGTTTCTACCAAAGCAGCAAAGGCAAAGTTTAATGGTGAGGATTGGGTGTTATATGACATTCAGCAAACTTTTATTACACAAGAAAAAATTGTAACAAACAAGGTTGACAAGGCGATCTGGCCAACTCTTTTGAATATGGAACTGGTGGATGTTATTGTTTCAAAATTAGAATTTTTGCCGGCTCGTGGACTTTTTCAATATGCTGAGTATCTGGATAGTAATGGATTGGATAGTCAGCAATACTGGATGGCATTCTGGAGTAAAATAATAGCTCCTTTTTCAATTGCAGCGATGCTATTGTTTGCAGTACCTTTTGTGTTTGATTCTTCTCGAACAAATAATGCAGGTAATCGCCTGATGATAGGTGTTTTTATCGGTGTTATCTTCACTATTGCTAATAAAGTTGTGGCGCAATTTGGACTGGTTTATAGTCTTAGCCCCTTTATTAGTGCAAGCCTGGTTACTCTGATAACATTTACTATTGCTGTATTGCTTATTAGGCGAATAAATTAGTTCAAGCAAAGAAATACTTCTATTTTGTAACATTCCGATAGCCCCTAGCCATATTAATCCCGTAAAAAAAATCACAAATTTATTGAAATAGACATTAACTATTTTAATAAAACCCGCTATAATAATAACTTATGTTAACTATTAAAGAATTTACTAGAGGTAATAACGGTAAAAGTAGAGGATGGAAAATATCTCTAAGGTCTTTTTGTGCCAGTATTTTACTGTGTTGTTGTCTGGTGAAACCATTAATGGCTGGCAATAATTATAATGATAATTTTAACGCCACCCCCTTTGCTGAAATGATGACAGCCATGATCAAGGTGATGAGTCATATGATGGGCAATAATAATTATGTCCCTGGCCTAGGTGCTCTACCTTATTCTCCTGGAATGGCGATGATGCCAGGTCTTGCCAGTGGTTTAGGAGGTATGAACAGCTTACCGATGTCACCTGCTAATAGCCTTCCTATGAATAATTTTATGAATAGTAATCAGGCGAACTTTTTGCCTGACAACTTTCCTGCGGGACAAAATGCTCAGAGTTTTAATACTATGAATGATTTTTGGAACCCTAAACTTTCTAATCAAAATAGTAATTCATTCTCTAACTCCATGAGTAATAATAAGTATGAAGCTAATAGTGTGAATGGTATCTGGCAGTCTCTATCCGGAGATGTCATTGCCATATATAAAAATAGTCACTTTATGTGGACAGATGGTAAAACAAGAAGATTATCGGGGCGTTTGTTTATTAAGGGGAATCGTCTGGTTGCCTATTTCCCTATTAGTAAGAAAAAATTACATTTTCAGTTTTACAAAGAGTCCGGACAATTTATAGTTAAAGATCAAACCTCACGCATATACACTTTTAAACGCCTTCACTAGGGACAGTTCTAAAGCCTGGATTCAGCTTTTTTTACCAGTCGACTTACGGTACTATAATGTACATTAAAGTTTTCTGCTACCTCTCCCAGAGTATAATTACCCGTTTTATAGGCATTGACCATGGCAATTTTAGGATCTTTATAGCGTTTGGCAAAGGCATTTAATGGTTTGGCTGGTTTTTCCTTACGTTGTCTGGCCTTGTCCATAACTTTTCCTGAAGCCAGTTTCTTTTTCCATTTATTTACAAATTTTTCACTACCCAGTAATATCTGCCCTTGAACTTGTGTCATTAAGTTGTAATTTTTATCATAATCTCCTATTTTATTTATTAATATTTTTTGAGATCTTTTTTTCTGTTTAGAATAGAGGCTTAAAAGCTCTTTTGTATTGAGCCAGTAAGGAGGATCAATAAAGCCAGTAGAAGCCTGATAGCTACTCCATTTCCATTTCCCTATATTTCTGGTTTTATGCTGCTGCAAAGGTAGAGAAAGAATATGTTGTACTACAGCTTCAAATGAATGTTCAGTTTCAATTAAAACTGCTTTAAAGCGGCCATGAAAAATATTGCCGTTTGACTGATATTTAAGATTATAACGTTGTGTGTATATACCATTGAGTTGTCGCATTCCTTTAGATAAGTTGGCCTCTTTGGTCTTTATCAATATTTGATAAGAATCACTAAATAAATTATAAGCATAAATAGTCCAGTGCATTCTTTGGCTGACTGTTTGTAAAATAGATAAAAACTCTTGTCTATCCTTAATTCCTTTAAAAACTGGATTCGCCTCAGTACCCTTAGATGAAATATAATAGGATGCACCGGGATATTCAATACGAACAGGTCTTGCCATAATAATACCTTTTAAAAGATCTTATAAGTACGATATATAAAAATATAGACTATGTTTTTAAATTAGGCGAATTTATTTTACAATTAACATAAAAATATGTAGTGAGTCGAGATTATGAATAAGAAAAATAATATGAAGGGTGCCAATAGTGATGCAGGGATTCGCCTGGATAAATGGCTTTGGGCTGCACGTTTTTATAAAACACGTTCTCTAGCAACAGAGGCCCTGAAAGGTGGTAAAGTTCATTTAAATCAGCAAAGGGTAAAGCCCAGTCATCATGCGGAGGTAGGGCAGTCTCTTAGAATAAAAAAAGAATCCATTGAGCAAACCATTATTATAAAGCATCTATCTGCTAAACGTGGTCCCGCCAGTATTGCACAAACTTTATATGAAGAAACCGCAGAAAGTATTGAATTAAGAGATAAACTGAGTCAGGAACGAAAAGCTATTTATGCGGGAATGCCAAAATATGCCAGTCGACGTCCCAGTAAAAAAGATCGTCGTAAAATTATTCAGTTTAAACAAAGAAAAGATCAGCTGGAATGAGAATCAGAGCTCTTTCTTTGCTTTATTTTATTCTGTTTAAACTCTAAGTCCAAACGTTCCAGTTCCTGTAATTCGTTTTGACTAAAGCCTGCTTTAAGTCGGGCATCATAATTAAAGGGGCCTTTGGGGCTGGCTTTAAGATATTTTTTGATGAGTTTAAAAAACATTTCATCAGGGTTTACTTTTTCCTGTTCACAGCGATAACGGAACCAGCGTGCTCCTGCATTGACATGGCCAATTTCATCATTGGCAATAATTATTAATGAATCAGCAGTGTGTTTGTCCCCAAGATGACGAAATTTATCTACAGAAAAAGGGATGACGTCTAATGCTCTTGCTTCTAAAACACGATGTACAATGGCCATGCGGGCCATTAAATCATCTGCCGTTGTGACGGCCATTTGCCATAATTCATTATGTACAGGAAAATCCCCATACTCGTAACCCATATTATTTAGACTTTGTTGTAATAGCTGAAAATGCTGGCTTTCTTCTTTACCTGTTTGTACCCAGTCATCATAATATTCCTTCGGTAGACCCCGGTAGCGATAAACACTGTCCCAGGCTAAATTCACTGCGGTTAATTCAATATGAGCCAGAGCATGAATTAATGAAGCACGTTGTTGTATGGAATTAAAACCGCGTTTTTTAATTTTTTTTAGTTCCACAAATACAGGCTTGTCCAGTTTACCAGGTTGATCCAGTTGTAATGGTGTTTCGCCCTCCTGCCAGTCAAGTATGCCTGCTTCCCAATCACTGGCAATTTGTAAACTTAATTGTAATTTTTCTTCAGGTACTGGGCTTAGAAAACAGTTTTTTGCTTGTTGGTAGAGGTTCATGAGTATCTGCTTTAATGTGTATCAATTAACTATTGTAGCCTAATCTTGTTTATTACCATACTGAAGTAGCAAATAATGTATAATTTGGAGCTTAATTAATCAAGTTAAGGGAATTTTATGTTTAGTGTGAATGAATATTTTGATGGCAAAGTAAAATCTATTGCTTTTAAACATAATGAAGATAATGCCACTATTGGTGTTATGGCTGCAGGAGAATATACATTTTCAACAGCTTCTATTGAGCTAATGACTGTAACCTCAGGACAGATGCAAGTTAAACTACCTGGCAGTAGTGAGTGGAGTACAGTACACAGTGGTGAAACTTTTCGAGTTGAAGCTAATCTATCCTTTGATGTAAAAATGCTTAGTGATACCAGCTATCTTTGTGTTTATAAATAAAAAATAAGAAGAAAACAGGAAAGTTGTGCTTAAAATTATACAGCTTAATACATATCAGGATTATAGTTATTATGGCTAAGAATATTATTAATCAATGGGATCCTGACTTTCTTAAATTATCGTTGATATTTTCTGATTTAAAGGTTCTACTTAACAATACTCACCTTGATAGCTGGCCCGGTTGTCAGGGGCTGCTGAATTTATTGCCGGAGCCTGTTTACCTCTCAAGTGGACAGTTGCTGGATATGAAGCCTCAGGATGAAACACTGCCTTTCCCTGAAATGGGTTATGAGGAGAGGGTTTATAAAAAGGGGATTATCAGTACCCGTGAACAAAACTGGCATGATCTCTTTAATGCTTTTGTCTGGCTGCTCTTTCCAAAAACTAAAAAAATACTCAATGCATTACATATGCAGGAGTTAGAAATACAAGCGGGTAAAAAAAGAACGACTGCACGTGATGCTATTACGCATTTAGATGAATCTGGAGTGATTATTGCCAGCTCTGATGAGGCGTTGCTTAAAATGCTTAAAACGCATCAATGGAGTGAATTATTTGTGCAGCAGCGTGATAGATGGTGGCAGGATATTGGTGCCTTTGTATTTGGTCATGGTATGTATGAAAAATCCTTTAAGCCTTTTGTCGGTTTTACAGCCAAGGCTTATTGTTTGCTTGTGGATGATGACTTTTATCAGCAGGATAAATTGAAGCAATATGCTATTTTGGATGAATTACTCTCTAGTGATATTGAAAATAAGCAGTCACTATCAGATTCACGCTATCTTTCTCCATTGCCTATCTTAGGAGTTCCCGGGTGGTCGGAAGATAATGATGATCCTGAGTATTATAATAATACAAATTATTTTAGAGCACGAAAATCAGAGTGAGATATCATCTCAGAGATGATATCTCACACATTAGTTAAAAATCAATAACTATGCCATTCTATGTAATACATTGTTTTTTAGTTACAATATAATAATATTGTAATATTGGCATGTAAAATGCTTTTATAATGTCAGCTAATCAGGTTGAGCAGTATGTTTACTCTCCTAATACTGTTTGATTTTGTTATGAGTACTTCTAGAGTATTCAGTGTTAATAATTTATACTTTTAATGTGTAGTATAAATTAAGTAATAAACTTTTTAAGCCCGCTGGTGACAGCAGGGCTTTTTTTTTGCTAGTTAAACCTTGTATATTAAATATAAAGGGTTAAAAAATAATATGCAAAAAAAAACCTTAAATAGGTTTCTATTTAAGGTTTGAACACATAATGTTATAAAGTTTTTAGCTGGTTAATTCTTCATATTTTGCTTTTAACTGCTCTTCAGTTTCCTCATGATCAGGATCTTTAGGGATACAGTCTACCGGACAAACTTCAACACATTGTGGTTCGTCATAATGTCCAACACATTCGGTACAGAGCTCATGATTGATTTCATAAATCTCTTCACCCATAAAAATTGCCTCATTAGGACACTCAGGTTCACACACATCACAATTAATACATTCGTCTGTAATATATAAAGCCATTAAAACTCTCCACGATAGATAATCAAAGTCATTTTTAGTCCCCCAACGGGAAGCTATATTAACCTAATTTTTTGTTAATTTCAGCTATTACTTGCGGTGGAACAAATTTTGTTATATCTCCACCCAATCGAGCCACCTCTTTAACGATACTGGAAGAAATATGAGCATATTGTTCTGCAGTGGTGAGGAAAATTGTTTCGATATCTGCAGCGAGATTACGATTCATTCCTGCCAGTTGAAATTCATATTCAAAATCGGAAACAGCTCTCAAGCCCCTTAAAATAACGGATGCATTCTGCTCATGTGTAAAATCCACCAATAAGTTATCAAAGCCAACGACTGAAATATTATCATAGGAAGACACGGCATTCTCAGCCATTTCAACTCGTTCTGAGAGATTGAACAAAGCTTTTTTATTGGGATTGTGTGCGACCGCCAGAGTGACGTGTTCGAATAACTTGCAGGCACGCTTAAGCAAGTCAATGTGGCCATTGGTTATCGGATCAAAAGTACCTGGGTAAACTGCATTGACCATGTTTATTGACTTATTTCCGTTGTATTCTCAATTAATACGGCATCTGGATTGGGGAAAAGCTTAACAATTTTTTCAGGTAATTCACCTTTTTGTGCCTGATGCAGGGCATCGGATTCCATAAGAATCAGTACCAATGTTGTTAGCATAATAGGCAAAACACAAATTCCACCAATCATTGCATAAACAGCTTCCTTCATCCAACCAAGCTGCATATAACCATAGACTCCGAAACTGGCAATGAGTATCATCAGCAACATCATTTTAATAAAAAACAGGCTGCGCTTCATCGCTAATTGCCAGTGACACATGACAAACCAGCTTTCCTCTGTGCGGGATTTTTGGCCCTTTGTGAGAATAGTACCAAGAATAATAAATGAAATAATGGGAACGCTCAGCATAGGCCATGCCCAACTACTTGCCAGTCCCAGGGTGGCGACAAAAGTCAGAATATGATTGCCGATAAGATTGACTAAAAATAAATCATGTGGCCATTTGGCTCTTTTCTTTTCTTCATCACTGATTTCATAGAGCATATAATTATGTTTCCAAATTGGTATTAATTTCGTGACTATTGTACACAGCAAATCATTGTTATACTAGGAGCTTGTGAGCTTTCAGATGTTAAGCTAACTTTGAGATACTTAATATGAATCATAAACATACGAAGATACTGGAAAAGATCTTCCATCATCCCATCAGTCATGATATTCAGTGGAATGAGGTAATGAAACTTTTCAGGGGGTTAGATGCTGTTATTGAAATCAATAAACATAGCGGTAAAACAACAATTAATTTAAATGATTCGAGTATTATTTTACCTAAACAAACACATAAATTAGTTTCTAATCATAAAGAAGTGATTGAGTTAAGGCACTTCTTTGAAAAATTGAATATTATTCCTAAGTCCTAAGACAAAAAAACCGCTATAGACTTATCTATAACGGTTTTTTTAATATAATAGACTAAAACTTATTTAATTTTAGCTTCTTTATACATGACGTGCTTGCGAACCACTGGATCATATTTTTTCATTTCCAGTTTTTCAGCCATAGTACGCTTGTTTTTTGTTGTTGTGTAATAGTGACCTGTACCTTCTGAAGATACTAGTTTAATTTTATCACGCATATTATTCTACTCCCGCTTAAATTCTTTTTTAAAAAGTTTAATATTAAACTTTTTCACCTCTGGCACGCATTTCTGCTAAAACAACATCGATACCACGCTTATCAATTGTGCGCATACCACTTGCAGTGAGGCGTAATTTTACAAAACGGTTTTCACTCTCAACCCAGAAACGATGTGAATGCAGGTTAGGTAAAAAACGACGTTTAACTTTATTATTGGCATGAGAAACATGATTTCCCGCAACAGGACGCTTACCTGTAACCTGACATACCTTAGACATTCGTATTCTCCAATCAATCTTTAACGTATTACTTTAATTTGTTCGTATTACTTATTCTATTAATTAAAATGCTCAATGCGTCAATATGATCAGGATAAATAATCAAAGCTGAAATAATACGGCATTTTGAATAAGAGGCGAGATTTTACGCAAAAAAGACTGCCTAAGCAAGTTTTTTAAGCAATAATTATGAAAATAGTAAAAAAACCATTAATTTTAAAGTTTTTTATGGCCGAAGAGGAGATTATAGTTTATCTTTAGGCTGTCAGTTTAAATAATAATAAAAGTATAGGGGATCCTTATGAGTCAGACTGTAATAAAAATATCTATGTTTATTGCTGTATTTATGTTTTCGGGCAGCAGTATGGCAGAAAGTTATACAAAAACTTATAAACAAGGTAATGTTAAAGTTAATTATGAATATGAAGATGACGATGAGGAACAGGATCAAGACAGGGGACAGCAAGCACCTGCTTATTCACGGACTCAGGGGCGTTACTATTTACAAAATTATCAACCCAGACAATTTCAAATACCAGTGGAAAGACCAAAATCCCCGGTTGACTTGCTAGAAAGCTCTATTAAAAGTGTTAGTAATTTTCTGGCTCAGCCACAACAAGCCAACATGGACCAAATTACCTATTTTCTGCATCAGGAAATCAGCCCGCATTTTGATTTTAACTATATGTCTCGCTGGGTAGCAGGTCGTTTTTATAATAAGATGTCTCCTGAACAGCAAGAAGAGTTTACAGAAACATTTGTAGGCTTATTTATAACGACTTTTGTAAAAAAACTGACGCATTTTCAGAACTATCCTCCAGTGATAGGAAAATTTACTTCAAAAAGAAGTAGTAAAAATGAAGCAACGGCCAGTGTCAATGTTTATCAGGAAACCGGTGGCAGTATACAGGTTGACTTCAAATTTATTAGAACACCTGCGGGCTGGAAAGTGATTGATGTGAGAGCAAATGGCATTAGTGCACTTCTCTATTATAGAAATTACTTTATGGAACAGATTAGAAGAAGTGAGCAAAGAAGAGCTGTGTTTAACTAATACTATAAATAATAGGGCTGTAAGAATATACCTTACAGTCCAAATCTAAGTATTAACCCTAATTCCCCTATAGACAATATTAGCTTATTATTAAATGATGATAGAATTTAAATCCAATTATAGTTTTAATATCCTTATTCGCCTGATTGTGGTCAGTTCTCTGGTTGCTGTATTGATTTTATATAATATGGATTATATTGAAAATGTATATTTAAAAAATCAATTAACCAATACCGGCTTTTTCATTAATGGCTTTATCATAGGCTTATTTTTATTAGGCATGGCTAAACTGGTTTTAGCCTTGTTTTATTACTGGCGTGAAGAACGTTCAGTTGGAAAATTTATTATTAATCTGCATAGAGAAGTGCATAATCCAGTTGAATCCATCAGTGAGAAAAGCCTGATTTATCATCGCTATAGTGCAATGCATAATATTTATCAGAAGCGTGCTGCGATTAATCAAAATGCCCTGGCAGCAACCATGGTGGCTTCAGAAAGTACGCGTCTTAGCTTGCCTAAGTTTGTTTCCAATATATTAATTCTTACGGGTGTTTTCGGTACGATTATTTCACTCTCTATCGCACTATTAGGTGCATCAAGCCTGATGGAAAATAATGGTCTTGATGGTATGGGACAAGTGATTCACGGTATGTCAACCGCACTATCTACGACCACAACAGCGATAGTTTGTTATCTGTTTTTTGGTTATTTTTATCTGAAATTAACGGATGTGCAAACTAATCTATTTAGTGCCATTGAACAAATCAGTACACAATACCTGATGCCACGCTTTTCACACCAGAGTGAAGATATGATTCATCAATTGACAGAACTGATTAATTTATTGCGTGACACCGTCAGTAATATGCAGCTGTCACAAAAGCAATATCTTAATATCGCCAGTAATGTTAATAAAATTACCAGTCAATATGACGAACGAATTCATAGTATGTCGGGTGATATCACTGAGATAAAAGAGCTCTTGCGCCAAGGATTCCGTTTACCTGATACCAAGCCTGAGTCATTGGACAATCTCTAATGAATGATGGGTTTATTGATCTAAGGCAGAATAATACTCAGCTGGTTGAGGAGTCTTTCTGGCCATCTTTTACTGACATTATGACTGTTGTGGTGATGATTTTCCTTATTACCAGTAGTATTCTTATTGTTAAAAACTGGGAACTGGTCTCGGAACTTCAGCAACGCATTGTTACAGAACAACAAATATCACAACGTCTTAAAAATAGTATTGCAGTACAACAACAAACTTCCAAAGATTTAGAGGATAGCGTACATAAGCGCCAGGAAATCTCTCAAAAGCTACAGGATAGTATTGCTGCAGAGCAGCGTACTGCTGTTACTTTTAAACAAACCTCAGCAGAAAATGCCACTCTCGAAGAAACTCTGACACAAACCCAGACTGAAGTATCACTATTACGCCTACAATTGATGCAGGCAAAAGAAAGTGCTGTTGAGCGGGATAATTTGATTGCTGAACAGGATAGACAAATTATTTCCATGTCAGTGGAGCAAAATAAACTTAAGAAAAACATTCAGAAGAATATTGATAATCTGGCACGAATTGAACAACAGCTTGAGCAGGTAAATAGTTTAAAAGTTAATTTACAAGATAAATTAGAGGAATCTTCAATACAATTAGCTAGAAAGGAACAGGATTTCAATAAACAGCTTATTGTACTTGCTGATAAGGATCAGCAAATTGAAAAGGTTCAAAATGAACTTGAAAGTAGTTCAATGCTTTTGTTAAGAAAAGATAGAGATTTAAGTGAGCAAGTACTTACTCTTGCCAATAGAGAAGAACAACTATCTAATTTACAAAAACAGAATCAATTTTATCTGGATAATATGTCTGAATATGAAGCACAGGTTATTCTTGCTCAGCAACAGCATTCTACTCTTAGTAATGAATATAAAGAACTGGAGTTAAAATATAATAAATTAATTAAACCTTCACGTTCTGCAGTGGGTAAGTATGTTGTTGAGGTGCGTTACGAAAAGCTGTCCGGTAAACCTTATATCCGCTTTCGGGAAGATGAGAAGGATTCATATGAACATGTTTCCAGTGTGGTTATGCACCAGAAACTACAGTCATTAAAAGACCAATATCAAAATAAACTCTACGTAAAAATTATTATTCCGGATAATAGTGGTCTCTCTTATAGTGAAGCATGGACTTTTATGAGTAATATTCTGGATAAATATGATTATTACTCACAAAATAATTCAGTGAATGAAGCTATTGAATAAATTATTTTAATAAATAAGCCTCTTTGGACTGTTTCATGTGACGATAGAGTTTAGCACGTTTATTAAGCTCCAGAATTTCAGCAATACGTTCTATTGCCAGCTTAAATGCATCATCGAAACCATGATAATCTATACTAATACTACCCCATGTGATGCTGCCATCAATTAATTTAATACGTAGTTTAAAAATATCAATCGTCCGTCCCTGACTTTGCTGCTGTTGGCGTGTCAAACCAATAATGCGACCATCACGGTGAAAACGAATAGGGTTTTCCAGATCATCTTCTTCCTTGCAGGCAAGTTGATACTCTAAAAGCTCCTGATCACGAGCCCTGGCTTCTGCCCAGATTTCACGCTCTCTTTTTTTGCTTACAGGCTTACCATTAACGGTTAAATAATAGACTTCATCATAAATAACATCACCGATTTTTCTATAAACTCGCAGACGATGTCCATAATGAGCCTTGTTTTCAGATACACCCATGTGAAAATTCCTAATAATTAAAAAATGTGAACCAAGTAAGAGCAAATATAATATGCGGAGTCTAATATAGTTTTTATAAATAACACCATGATCTGTATCATGTTACAGACAATGTTAGCCTCCAGTCATAGACATAAAGCGTACCACTTTTTCCGGATTTTCATTAAACTCATGTTTAAGTGGTTTTAAATTTATGGCATCACGTATTACTTGATCCAGTTCATCATCACTAATACCTTTTCGTATCAATGGACGTAAGTCATATTTATGCTCATCTCCAAGACACATATATAATGTACCTGTTGCTGATAAACGAACTCGATTGCAGGTATCACAAAAATGCTGTGAGATCGGAGTAATAAAGCCAATTTTAAAGTCAGTGCCAGCTACTTGCACATAGCGTGCAGGGCCAGCACCTTTCATCACTGCAGGTATTAATTCATACTTTTGTGCCAGACGTTTTTCTATTTCATGCAGATCAATAAAATAATTAGCAGCATTACGACCAGTATCACCTACAGGCATAGTTTCTATAAAACGTAAAGTAAAATCATTCTGCATACAAAACTCAACCATATCTTCAACATCATCATCATTAACACCTTTCATAATGACCATATTGATCTTAATAGGATCAAGCCCTACTTCTTTTGCTTTTAATAATCCCTGAGTTATTTTCTCTAACTTACCCTGTGTAATTTCATTAAATTTAACAGGATCAACCGTATCCAGGCTTACATTAATTCTAGATATACCCGCATCATATAATTCCTGTGCATGTTTACCCAAACGTGTGGCATTAGTGCTTAATGATAAATCATCAAGACCTGGTAGAGCAGAAAGGCGTGAAACAAGCTCAGGTAAATTTTTCCTCACCAGAGGTTCTCCACCAGTAATACGAACTGCATTAACCCCTAAGCGAGTAAAGGAAGCAATAATACGCTCAATTTCCGCATAACTTAACCAGTCTTCAGGTTCTTCATAACCATCAAAGCCTTTGGGCATACAATAAAAGCAGCGCAAATCACATCTGTCAGTGACTGATACTCTTAAATATCTGATTTCTCGGTTATATTTATCAATTAAACTCATAGTGTGTATAGTTTCAGTTGGTTTAGAAATGTGATAAGAGGATAGATAATACTAAATCCTGTGTATGATGGAAACCTTTGCTTAATATAATTGCTCTTTATTAAGCAAACTCAGGAGATTATTAATCTGCTTTAAGATTTTCCAGTTTTAAATAGGGATATTGCAATTTTAAATTAAAAATTTCTAATAACTTTTTATTATTAATTCGACGTGATTCATCCATATAGGAGAGCATACCTGCTGATAGCTGAGATCTTGCCTTATGCAAACTAATAGCAATAGGTTCAGGAAGATGATTAGCCTGTGCTACCTTGATAAAATAATCATACATCGTTGTCGGATGACCATCAGCACAATTGAAAACACCTATAATTTTATTATTAATTCCCGCTTCAATACAGATTTCGACCAGGTCATCGCTATGAATGCGATTACTATAGGGAGAATCTGTCTGGCAAACAATTGGTGTATTTGATCTAATTCGCTTTAAGGGTAGTTTTTCAGAACTATAGATACCTGACACTCTTAAAATAACTAACGGAATATTGAACCTTTGACAATAGGATTGAAATTGTTGTTCTGCGTCTACTCGCCTTCTTGCTCTATCAACTTGTGGGTTTAAGGGGTATTCTTCATCTACCCATTTCCCCTGACAATTACCATACACGCCTGTCGTACTAATCAACACTATTTTAACGGGTGAATAAGATTGATTTTGTTTTAATTGCTCAATAAATTGTTTAGCACGACTATCTATTATCCCCTTTCTTGGTGGCGCTATAAAATAATAGACTAATGTGTCCGTATTTTTAACAATATCCTTCATGATAAAGGCTGGTGCATCTAAGTCTATTAAAATACTTTCTACTTCTTGTTGTAGACAGAATTCCTGACTTTGTTTTGTATTAACTAAAGTAATAATTTTTTTTGCAGATAAAGTCTTTCTACTGATAATTTCAGTTAATACTTTTCTTCCAATATAACCACAGCCTGCAATAATTATCTGTGAAATTGTATGTCCTGATAGATTAGATTTATTCATGATGCTTCATTTTTATTATAAATAGTGGATAATATAATAATTGGATGGAAAAGTACCTCATAATAATTCATCGTTAATTACCGTTTAGTATAAGTATTGATATTAAAATATGTTTAAGTTGTTATAAAACCTAATGCTTCATGCCTGCTCTGGCTATTGTCCATATATCAATTTTTATGTCTTTATTCTGTTCCTTTTTTATTAATTTTGCTACCTCATCAGCTGAACTACC
>JADFVK010000107.1 GCA_015222495.1 Pseudomonadota bacterium | reverse complement strand
CGAGAAATAAAATGCCACAACTAATCTTTTTACCTCATGAAGAAATCTGCCCGGAAGGTGCGGTTTTTGAAGTGGATCCAGGTATCACTATTTGTGATGCCGCTCTGGAAAATAATATTGAAATTGAACATGCCTGTGAAAAATCCTGTGCCTGTACCACTTGTCATGTGATAGTCCGAGAAGGTTTTGATTCTCTTGAAGAAGCTACTGAATTAGAAGAAGACTACCTTGATAAAGCTTGGGGTGTAGAGCCGGATTCACGTTTAAGCTGTCAATCAGTGGTGGAAAATGAGGATTTAGTGATTGAAATCCCTAAATATACCATTAATATGGTTTCAGAGAACCATTAACCAATACCGGCTGATAAAATACTAGACTGTAATAATATAAAAAATTAAAAAGGTTAAATTATGGGATTAAGGTGGACAGATATTAATGATATTGTGATTGAACTGGATGAACTTTATCCAGAAGTAGAACCAAAAAGCGTGCGCTTTACAGATTTAATGTCATGGGTATTAAAATTAGATGATTTTGAAGAAACAGAAGAGCATTGTGGTGAGCGAATACTGGAGGCTATTCAGATGGCCTGGATAGAAGATCGGGAATAAACTTCAATATTTATTAAAGTTTTATTATTTAGTGTCGATAACAATAATATCAGTAGAATTAACATCGGTATAAGAGTATGACAACACTAAAATATGCAATATTAGATAATGATGATTTAAATTCACTATTACTAAGCTGTATTTTGGAAAGTATTGGGCAGTTCAGTATTGAGATTTTTTCTTCCCCAAAGAGGTTACTGAATTCAGTAAAATTAGAAAAACTCGACTTGATTTTCTGTAATGTGACAACACGAGACTGTGATCCTAGAGAACTATTAGCAGCTGAAATTAATGTTCCCCTGATATTTATTTCTGTATTGAGTCCGGCAGAAGAACGCAGAAAATGTTACTTACGTAGTGGTTTTCCCTATATTACCTCTCCATTAAGAGTTGAAACTATTGCTTCTTATTTATAGTAAATAACCCAAAATTCTATTTTTATTTCTATTTATCTTATTTACTTTTGAATTATTATTAAATATTTATATATTACAGCTTAAAAATATACTTTATCGCTTATTTTATGTGCTTTTAAAGCAATCCCATCATGCTAATGAGAGTTAAATTATTACAGACAAACCCACCTGATTTATGTTATATTCCTCTTTTTTTATAAGACCTTAATAATCTATTATTTTAAAAAAGCATGGACTCTGTGGAAACCTCAATTAATAGTGCAGGAAATAATAAAAAAGTTAACCTTCTCGGTTATGACTTAGCACATATGAAAGAATTTTTTTCTGAAATAGATGAAAAGAGTTTTCGTGCAGTGCAGGTTCTTAAGTGGATTCATCAGTCAGGTGTGGATGATTTTGCACAAATGTCCAATGTTAGTCAGGATTTACGTCTTAAGTTATCTAAGATAGCAGAAATTAAAGCGCCTGAGATAATTATGGAGCAAAAAGCCAGTGATGGTACTATTAAATGGCTAATGCGTCTGGATGGTGGTAATAGTATTGAAACAGTTTTTATCCCTGAAGATAATAGAGGTACCTTGTGTATTTCATCTCAGGTGGGCTGTGCTCTGGATTGCGGCTTTTGTTCAACAGCAAAACAGGGTTTCAATCGTAATCTAACTTCGGCAGAAATTATAGCTCAGTTATGGATTGCTTATCGACAATTACGAATAATTTCTTCAGATAGCAATGATGAGTCTAAGACTATCAATGCTTTAGTGAAAAAAAATGGGGTAAAGCGAGATATTACCAATGTGGTCTTAATGGGCATGGGTGAGCCCTTATTGAATCTTGACAATGTGGTTGAAGCGGTTCATCTGATGCTTGATGACCATGCCTATGGTTTATCCAAGCGTCGTGTCACTATTAGTACAGCAGGTGTTGCCCCGGCACTGAAAAGATTAGGGGAAGAATGTGATGTGAGTCTGGCTCTATCATTACATGCACCCAATGATAAAATACGCGATACTATTGTACCCTTAAATAAAAAATATCCCATCAGTGAAGTACTGGAGGCTTGTCGATTTTATTTTAATGGCAATACAAAAAAGAAGCAGTTCATTATTGAATATGTTATGTTAGCAGGGATCAATGATAGTGAAAAAAATGCTCGTGAATTAGCTGTATTATTAAAAAAAATGCCCTGTAAGATAAATTTAATTCCGTTTAATCCATTTCCTAATAGTGGGTATGAGTGTTCTAAGATGCAAACCATTAATCGTTTTAAGGATATTTTACATAAAGCGGGTTATGTAACCATGATAAGAAAAACTCGTGGTGAAGATATTGATGCAGCTTGCGGGCAATTAGCAGGTAAGGTCATTGATAAAAGTCGCAGGGTGCACTCTGTATCCGTAACTCATTAAAGCATTATATGAAACCATGAAAATTAAAAAAATTAGATATTTTATTTTATTATTAGCCCTTATGTTGAGTGCCTGTAAAGGTCTTCCCATTGGGGCAAATAGTGTTGATGAAGAAAAAGCAGATTTAACTAATCAGTATTCAACGGATCATTTATCAGAAAATGAAGCGTCTAATCTAAATGCTCAATTGGGTGCGGGCTATATTACTAATGGTCGCTATGATCGTGCTCTGGATAAATTAGAAAAAGCACTTGATCTGGATTCAGATAATGCACTGGCGCATAACTATCTGGGGGTGTTATATGGACGTCTGGACCGCCCTAAATTGGCCTATGAACAGTTTAATCGTTCTCTGGATTTATCTCCTAATAACTCAGTTTTACTCAATAATTATGCCATTTTTTTATGTGATCAGGAAGAATTTGATTCAGCAATAAGAAAATTTAAAAGAGTAGTTGGTAATCCCTTATATAACGATTTGTCCGGTGCCTATAATAGTGCTGGAAATTGTGCATATAAGAATGAAGATTATCCGTTGGCAGAGCAATTTTATCGCAGTTCTTTGAAAAAAAACCCAAATATGTCCCGTGCCATGTTAGGCCTGGCAAAAATTAATTATTTCCAGGGAACTTACCCATTGGCATTGAGCTATTATCAACGTTTTGATGCCTTAGCAATACAGGATGCTGATAGCTTATGGTTAGGGCTGAATATACTTAAAAATTTACAGCAGCCAGATAAAAATTTAATATCTAGTTATCAATTACAATTAAAAAGCAGGTTTCCAGATAGTGATGAAACAAAGTGGTTTTATCAAAACAAGCAGGAATATTAATTTTGGATAAGCAATCACAAATAAATACTGATCAACAGAAACTTGAGGATATTATCTCATCAAGAGAGGATGGTTTTGGCTCTATATTGAGAAGAAGACGTGAAGAAAAAAACATGACTTTAAGTGATGTTGTCAGACAGCTACACTTAGATGAAAAGTTTATTCAAGCAATTGAGTGTGAAGATAATACACAATTGCCTGCTCCAGCTTTTGTCTGCGGTTATATCCGTAATTATGCAAGATTATTAGACCTTCAGCACGAAGGGTTGATTGCTGACTATAAAAAAAGTTTAGGTGAACAGGTTATTGAACCTGAATTAAAAGTGACCAAGCAAAAACAGATAAGCAATTCTTCTATAAAAAGTACACTTATTATATTAGTTTTTAAATTAATATTACTTGTTGGTTTGATCTTCGGTTCGTGGAATTTGTGGCT
>JADFVK010000106.1 GCA_015222495.1 Pseudomonadota bacterium | reverse complement strand
GGCTAGCAGAAGGCTATTTAAACATTAATCCACTAATGTTGAACTGGATTAAGAGCGAAGTAATAAACATTGCTCGTGAACGTATTGTTCAGGTTAATATTATTCAACCAAATGGTTACACTTTTACGCTTGTTAATACAGGTAAAAAGGATCAGTTTGGCACGCCTAAAATGTTGGATAAAACAGTGTTTAAATATGACCAATTAGGTTATGACATCGCGGGTAGCTTGTTTCAATTACGTATGGAAGATGTACAACCGCTGGCTGATTTTTCACGTGGCGAATCAGAAGTAGTTAAAGCCGAATTTATTACCTTTGACGGTTTAAAAGTAATAGTTGCAACATCGTTTGATGATGGTATGTACTACACCACATTTAGTGCAGAGCAAGGCCAATCGATGGTGCAAGACATACCTGCTGAGATTCAAAAGCTAGACGTATTAAAAACAGCTGAACAAGTGCAACAAGAAATTGCGATGATTAATAAAGACTTAACAAACTGGGTTTATCGTTTTGGTGGTTTTATTGCAACTAATATGATGCGTGCAGAAGCTGATATCGTTACTAATGTTGAGAAAGTTATACCTATGCCTGCGGATACATCAGGCTTTGGGTCTTAGGAATTATTAGTTAGGCATAGTAATTGCTTAACACCTTATAACAAAAACAATCTGTCAGAAAGTTGGCAGTTGTATTTATGAGGTGTTCAGATGAACAAAATAAATTTTAGCTTATATTTAATACTTTTAGTTGCATGCGTTATTAGCATGCCTACTCGTGCAGAGTCTTTGCAATCATTAGATGAGATTGAGCAAGCTGCATATGTCTACGCATTGTCAAATGCTGTAGCAAAATATGATAATCCACAAATTAGCATGGGTGATTTAGACTCACGATTACGTTTGCAACAATGTAGTGGTGAGTTGAATGCTTTCTCTAAGGTAAGTCATTCTGGCTTGGGCAATCAAACTGTTGGGGTTAAATGTTATGGCCCTGTTGCGTGGACGGTATATGTTCCTGTAAAGGTTAAAGTATTAAAACCTGTTGTTGTCGCATCTAAACGTTTAATTGCCAGGCAGATCGTCACAAAATCAGATATTCGCATAGAGCAAAAGGATATTAGTTCACTTCACCGTGGCTATGTTAATAATACGGAGCTGGTGATTGGGCAGCAATTGAAATATTCCATTGCTATGGGGACGGTAATTGATCCACAAAGTCTTTTGGCAAAAAAACTAGTACACCGTGGTGAACAGATAATGTTGATTGCCAAAGCAGGAACAATGGAAGTAAGAATGACTGGTACAGCCTTAGCTGATGCTAAACGAGGACAGCGTGTACAAGTTAAAAACATGTCTTCAAAACGGATCGTTGAAGGTATTGTAGACGCGCCAGGAATTGTTAGAGTAACAATGTAATGTTAAGTATAAAAAAGGTACGATTTTTTATTAAAGATTTTATGATGCAGGCCGATGTAATGACCATAGCATATAAAGGAGACAGTTAAATGTCTGACATGAGTATTAAATCGTCAATTCAAGCGGCATTAACGTCATCACAAAAAGTAGATGTTCGTGATAAAAATACTGCTGATAAATCACAAGCGCCACAGGCTAAAGCACAGGCTGATACTGTTAGTCTGACAGATGCTGCGGCACAATTACCGACATTACAACAAACTATTTCTAATTCATCTGGTGTTGATAGTGAGCGTGTTGAATCATTACGAGCAGCGATTGCCGATGGTTCATATAGCGTTGATGCAACTGAATTAGCTCAAAATATGATTGGTTTTGAGCAGGGTTTATAGGTAATAAAAATGGCAATGACTTCATTTCAACAATTAAGCAGTGTTTTGCAAGCAGAATATGATACTGCATCACAGTTGCTTGTTATTTTGAATTCTGAACGTGATGCGTTAGTAAGTTCAGAAACAGAAGTAATTGATAAGATGAGTAAAGATAAACAACCTTTAATTGTGAAGTTAGAACAATTAGGTCGTCATCGTGAGACTCTTTTACAAGCAGGTGGTTTCTCATCTGGTAAAGATGGTTTAGATGCATTTATTGCTAACCAAACTGAAGCGAATGCGGTGCAATTAAATAATTTATTAAAACAATTACGTGTTGTTGCTCAAGCATGTCGTGAAAACAATCAAATTAATGGCGGTATCGTTAATGTAAATCGTCAATATTTACACAAAGCGATTAGCATTATTCGTGGGCGTGATACCGAAATTACATCATATGGCCCCGGTGGTGCATATTCTAGTCAAGTTGTACGCCAACCGTTACTTGGTCGCGTTTAACTACACCACGAAGTGAGTGTTTCAACCCATTGCTCTTGATCGTTAAGGCATGGAATTAGAGTCAGAGATTCGCCTCCAGCCTCTTGAAATACCGCTTGTCCTCGAATAGAAATCTCTTCTAATGTCTCCAAACAATCGGTGACAAAGGCGGGGCAAATAACCAACACATTTTTAGCGCCCGAAGCCGCTAGTTCGCGTAGTCTATCTTCTGTATTTGGCCCTAACCATTTAGCTCTACCAAGCCGAGATTGAAAGGCAATAGAATATTTGTCCGATGATAGTCCCGCTTTCTCAACAAAACAGTCCGTAGTACGAAAAACCTGATGACGATAACAGGTGTTATGGCATTCTTTAGCCTGTTGGCAGCAATCATCCTGCTTTAAACAATGCTGACCTGATGGATCTAACTTTGTAATATGTGACTCAGGCAAACCGTGGTAGCTAAACACGAGATGATCAAAGTCTTGCTTTAAATACGAGCTGGCACTAGTCACCAAGGCATTAATATAATCATCCTGCTGATAAAAAGGTGGGATAACTGTTAATTTAATATCAAGTTTATGCTTTTTGATAACGGCTTTGGCTTGCTCGATAGAAGTCGTTACCGTGCTTTCAGCATAATGAGGATAAAGCGGTATAAACAACACCTCAGCTAAATCACTATTTTCTTTATGCAATGCCAATAACTGGCTTTCAATACTAGGATTACCATAACGCATTGATAAAGCAACAGGAATATCAAGTTTAGCTTGCAATGCTGCTTG
>JADFVK010000105.1 GCA_015222495.1 Pseudomonadota bacterium | reverse complement strand
TTCTGATACAGGTAATATGATTATTGAATAGGACTTTCAGTCCTCAAGCAACCTATGGACTTTCAGTCCATAGTCGTTGAGTTATTAGGCTTAACAAGCAGATCCATATTAATAAAACTAGGAGCTGGGGGTTCATCATCTATAGGCTCAGACTCTGCAGCTTTCTTTTCTAACGGTTTTTTATCATCCACTATTGCAGGATGTTGCTTGCTAAGAGGCTTTTTGGGTACATCCTTATAGATAGAATTATCAAATAATTTTCTCCGACGTTCTTCTTTTCTTGCCTTTTCAATAGCTTCCTGTTCTTCAGGTGTTGGTGGTGCAATTGTCAGTAATTGCACATCAGTACGACGGTTCTTTGCTCTACCCACTGCTGTTTTATTAGTAAATGTTGGATTACGTTTCCCATGGCTCACAGAATATATCATTTCTGCTTTGACCCCATCTTTTAGCAGAAAGTTTTTCACCGTCATTGAGCGAGACTCAGAAAGTTTGTCATTATAGCGACGTCGACCTCTTGCATCAGCATGAGCATCTATTTTGATCTGTAAGATACTAGGATCCATTGCCAGATAGCGTTTAATATTTTTTAAATCACGTTTTGAACGTTCTGCCAGTATTGATTTATTAGTAGCAAAATAAAGTTTTAAATTTTTTATTTCTTCTATATCAAAATCCATTAATGTTTTTTCACATTCTAAATAATCATCCAGACTTTCACGAAAATTAATAGGGGATAATAAAACAGAAATAAGATCCCGCCCATCAGCCAGATCACGATACACAACCAGAGGAGACATACCATTTTCCACTTCCTGGAACATTCTGGAAGCAAACGGTGCTTCAATACTCAAGGGAGATTTTCCTTGTTTAAACACAAATTGTCCTATTTCAAATACTTTATCATTTCTCCAGGAAGGGGGTTCTGACTGAATAATAACATTGACATCAGAAACCATAGGCGTTTTGTTAGTTAAGTTAAAAACTACATCATGACCTGATTTATGAAGAAACTTAGCCTCACCATAAAATGGAATGGTCTGACTTAAACTGCATTCATAATTCTTTTTTCCAGCACTAATCCACTCTGCTTTTGTCATAGGCACAACATAATCACGCTCAGCAGAATAGCTAGTACTGCTGAACATCAGCAATAAAACAGGCAGAGTAATACTAATTATGGATAATATTTTAAGATTTAATTTCTTCATACGGCTCTTCATAGCAAGGCTCTTTATAAAAGAATATGCAAATATTAAGCCACAAAAGAAATATTGATATGACAAATATTTGTCATTTGAGCCTAAAAAGACTTAGGGAAAAATATAAAGAGTATTAACTTCAGGTGCCAGGCAGATACTCTCACTACAAGCCTGATACTTAAATTGTAAGGGTATTGAAACTAGTTTATCCTGCTTATCAGAAGGTAGGTTTGCTTGTAAACGTAATTTGATTATATTGCTATTTTGATAAAGAGAAAGAGGCTTATCACTTAACTTTAATTTAATCTTTTCACCTTCTGGATATTCAACACTGATGATTTTCCAGTTTTTCTTAATCTTATCATCTAAGATCATTGCTGTAGCAATTAAATCTTTATCCAGGGGATAGCGACTATTTATATGCCAGCCTTTATCAATGCTAACTTTTACTTCTACATCAAACAATTGTTTTTTTTGTATGATGGAAGAGAGTTCTACTCGTACATGACCCTTCGCACCATACTGAACATTAGATATCTCCCCTGAGTTGTGTGCCTGAACTGCCATTAAAAAATACGAAAATGCTGTCGACTGCCGCTGAATTTTTGCAGATAAGGCACCAATTTGAATAATAGCTTTATTTTTATATTCTTCATTGCCGGTACGATGATATAACTGAGCCATAACTTCTAAGGCAATAGAATTAGCTGAAGGAATTGCACCATCATAAAGATCTTTAGGGCGGCTAAACAAAGGCACATCCTGGCTAGAGTTGCTGCTTTCCCTGCTCATAAAGAAAGTGCCGTCATTATCATCCCAGAAATATTCAATCATCTCCTGAGTAAGTTGCTGTGCATATTCCAGCCATATTTTTTCCTGTGTTGCATCAAATAATGCAATATAAGCCTGCGCCAAATAGGCATAATCTGCCTGCGTGCCCGCTACTGATGCTTTGCCATTTAAACTGACTCGCAGGAGTCCGGATTTTACTCTGCATAGCGGAGAACGTTGTCCTTCTTTCTTTGTATTATGTTGAGGAGGTAACTCTGAAGATAAAGGAGGAATACATTGCATATGTACGTCCCATAAATAGTGAGCAGCTTTTTTTGCCACATCAATATAATGACTATTATTCAGGCTCATACCAGCCTTAGTAAAAGCAGTAATCATCATCGCATTCCATGCAGTGACTACTTTTTTATCAATAGCAGGGGCAATTCTTGCCTGACGTTTTTCATAAAGACTTTTGCGGATTTGATTAGTTCTTTGATAGAGTTCAGGCAATTCTATCTTATGTTCTTTGCCATATTCAGCCATGGAAACAGCTAGGTTTAAAATACTTGTACCCACATTACCATCACTGGTTGCTTCAGTTGTAGAATGCTCACTAAAGTTACCTTCTTTTTTAACCGCATAAAGATCGATCGCCAGCGTAGCTAAATCAGCAGGAAGTGATTGCTTAATTTGCTCCTGTGTCCACAGAAAAAATTTACCTTCTTCCCCTTCACTATCCGCATCTCCTGCAGAATAGAAAACACCCTCACTGGTTTTCATTTCAGCTAAAACATAAGTCAGCGTTTGTTCTACTATTGTTTTATAATAAATATCTCCTGTTATTTCATACAAGGCGAGATAGTTTCTCACTAAATGCCCCTGGTTATAGAGCATTTTTTCAAAGTGAGGTGTCAGCCATTCATTATCAGTTGAATAGCGATGAAAACCACCACCAATTTGATCATAAATCCCACCCTGGGCCATAAGACTCATGGTCAGTTTTAAAGCCTCTAAAATTTCCTGATTTTGATATCTAATAGCACTATCCAACAATAAAAACAGGTAAGTTTCATTGGGAAATTTAGGTGCCTGAGAAAAGCCTCCCTGTAAATCATCAAAACGATTCATCAATTGAATCGCGGCCAGTTGTATCTGCTCCTCACTAATATTAGCTGCCTGTTTTTCACCTTTCTGATAATCCTGAACAGCCAAAGCTATTTTATCGCCTATTTTTCTTAATCTTTGCTCATCAGCTTTCCACAATTCAACAATCTGTGTTAAAACCTGCATAAAGCTCATGGGGGGGTAATAAGTACCGGCATAAAATGGTTTACCTTCAGGTGTTAATAAGGAAGACATGGGCCAGCCGCCACTTCCATTTAACAAGGTCAATGCCGTCATATAGGTTTTATCGACATCAGGTCGACGTTCCCTATCCACCTTAATAGCGATGAAATGTTTATTAAGATAAGCCGCTATCACCTCATTATCAAAACTTTCACGTTCCATCACATGACACCAGTGACAGGTAGAATATCCAATGGATAGAAAGATAGGTTTATTTTGTTTCTTTGCCTGAGCAAAAGCATCTGTTCCCCATGCATACCAATTTACGGGATTATGGGCATGTTGAATAAGATAAGGAGATTCTTCAAAAATCAGACGATTGATATATTTAGGTGTGCCATCAGCATTAAAATGCTCAGTTCGGGGTTTATAGTCACTGCCCTTAGCTTGATAGGCTAAAATATATTGTTTCTGTTCAACTTCAGATTCTATAGTCGCTGCTGACAATCTAAAACTGGATAGGATTCCTATACTCAATAATATTAAAACAGAAAAAATCTTATTTTTTTTAAAATACATAACGATTAAATAACCTCATTCTTTCATAATTTAGTTTTTAAGTTTAAGTCTCATATTATGTTTATAAATTCATTTAAACTTCAACATAATAAGCTGTTATGTGAACTATTCTTTATATTACAAAAATAATATGCTAATCTCCAGAACTGAATCACAAGAAATATAGCATTTGATAGTTTAATTTAAAATTGATTGCATAAGAGTTTTTTATGAACACAAATAATAATGAATCCTCTGAAGCAGATGATAAGCAGCGCGTGCAATACAAACGAATTGCCATGCGTATGATAAAATCAATTATCAAAAGCATGCCTTCTCTTGCACCCTCTCTTAAACTGGACAAGAAAGTCTTGATGGTTAACAACCAAGTCTATATGCCCTTGTTTAGTGAATATGAAGGAAGTATTATTCCTTCATATATCGTTATAAAAGGTGATAAGGAAAGAACACTCTATTTTTGTGTTATGAAAGAAATTTTATTCGACCTGATAAAAGAAATTCTGGTTGAAAATATTGAAATTCGTGATGCATTGACTGAGCAGACAATTAATATTCAATTTGCATGTCCCGATCTCAATTTAGGCTTGTACTTCACAAAACAATCCAAAGGTTTCTTTAAGAAAAAGAAAACTCGTATATTTCAATTTAATATCAGTGATACCGAGTATGTAGAGTAAATATATTTATCCGGTATTTCTCATTCCACCTGCAATTGCATTAATCGAACATAGTAAAGGGCGTAGCCAGACACTCTGTTCTTGCGTACTTAAAGCCTCATTACGATATCGTTTTAACAGTGTCAACTGAATATGAACCAGTGTATCAAGATAAGCCTGACGACGTCCTAATGATAGTTTAACCACAGGATTCTGTTCTAATAATTCATCAATTTCTGCCACTGAAAATATACACTCAAGTGTCAGCTTGTATTCATTATTGATCATATTGTAAACACTGTCTCTAGTATGTTCATCCTTGCATAATAAGGCATATTCTTTGGCTATATCCATATCTGCTTTATAGAGTGCCATCTGTGTATTATCTAATAAGGCATTGAAATAAGGCCATGTTGTATACATTTTTCTAAGTTGCTGCAGGTTACCTTCATGCTGTTTGATGTATTCATTCAATGCAGTGCCAATTCCATACCAGGCGGGTAAAGTATGACGTGACTGTGCCCAACCAAAGACCCAGCCAATAGCCCTGACTGAAGATTTAGAACGATTGCCACTTTTTCTATGGGAAGGGCGTGAACCAATATTCATCAAACCAATTTCATTAACAGGAGTGGCTTCATAAAAGTAATCCAGAAAACCAGTCGTTTCATCAGTTAGTGTTCGATAATGTTTTTCGCCACTTTTTGTCAGTAGGGACATCACTTCCAGGTGTTTGCTATCATCATCACGTTCGGCTTTAACCAGACAACTACTGGACTTCATCAAGCCACTAATCCCCATACTCAATTCATAGACAGCTGTTTCACTATTACTATATTTATTAGACAGCACTTCACCCTGTTCAGTGAACTTAATTTGTCCATGTACTGTACCAAAAGGCTGAGCCACAATGGCTTCATAGGTAGGGCCTCCGCCACGACCAATGGTACCACCTCGGCCATGAAAAAGACGGATATCAATACCTTTTTCTTTGGCCAGCTCGGTAATACGTCTTTGGGCACCATAGAGGTTCCAGCTGGAAGCTAAAATACCACCATCCTTACAGGAATCAGAATAGCCCAGCATGACTTCCTGATGATTACCTGATGCAATTAGATATTGCTTATAAATTTTATTATTAAACAGAACCGACATTACCGGCTCAATGTGTTCCAGATCTTCTACTGTCTCAAATAATGGTGATACGCTGATATAACTATAAGCTCGCCCCTTATTATCTTTGCCTAATAAGCCAAAGAGTCTGCACAAAAACATTACCTCCATCACATGACTAGCGGTATGGGTCATTGAAATAACATATTGTTTAAAGAGTTTAGGACTAATTTCCTGACGCAAACGTAGTATCACATCAAAAACCTGAATGATATTAACCGTGGGTGCAGATAATTTATCCTGATTGATCGGTGCTAAGTCATCCTTATCAATGAGCTCAGAAAGCAGCTGCATTTTTTGTTCTTCATGCAGATTTTTATAATCAGATTCCAGCTGTAACTGTTGCAATAACTCATTTATTGCCTCAGTATGCAGTGTTGATTCCTGACGGATATCCAGATGTTCAAGAAAAAATCCAAAAGTTTCAGACAGACGTATTAAATTTGCTAATGGTCCAAAAGCCACATCACAATCATTATGTGAGCAAAGCGAATTCTGAATTAATTTCAAATCCTGATAAAATTCATCTTCATTTTTATAACCACTATGCTGTGCTTTAGATTGACTATCTTTAATCTTTTCCTGTAGCTGTTCAAGGTAATAATGTAGCTTATTTTTCATTATAAATAATTTACGACGATAGGGCTCACTGGAAAAAAGATTAGGGCTATCTTCAAATAAGTGTTGATAACTTTTATTATCTGCTTCTAATGAACTCATAAAAGCTTTATCGGGAGTGCAAAAGGCAATGGAATGAGTGATTTGATGTGAGAGTTTATCAACATCAGAAATATAACGCCTTATGACTTCACTGCTTTGATAACGTGCCGCTTTTTCTGTAATTTCTGCTGTAACAAAAGGGTTACCATCACGATCACCCCCAATCCATGAACCAAAATGTAAAAAAGTCGGGATATTAAATTGTTCAGCCTGCTCAGGATACACATGATGAATTGCTCTTTCCAGATAGAGATATATGACCGGTACCGCATCAAATAGAGATTCACGAAAATAATATAAACCATTTTTGACTTCATCAATCACCTGAGGTTTACCTGCACGCACCTCATCAGTTTTCCATAGTATCTGGATTTCACTGGTGAGTTCCTGGATAAGACTTTCTTTTTGGTATTTTCCCAGTCTCTGATCATCCAAATCATGGATCACAATAAAAATACGCCTTAAACATTCCAGCGTTGTTCTACGTTTGGATTCTGTCGGGTGAGCAGTAAACACCGGCATATAAGATAGTTGATTTAGTAAAGCCTGAAACTGATCAGCTGAAATTCCTTCTTTTTTAAATTCTGTCAGTATTTTATTAAAAGAGCCTTCCCAAAGCAGATCGTCATTATTGGCCTGATACCTACGTTCTTTATGCTGCTGAGTTTCTTCTATCACACTCACCAGATTAAAGTAGATACTAAATGCATGAATTGTCTGTTCCAGCGTTTGTGAATCCAGTTGTTCAATCAAATGCATGAGTTGCTGGCGCTTGATTTCATCATCCGCATTTCTTAACTCAATATAACCAGTTCTGAGTGTTTCAACAATTTCAAAAATATTTTCATTAGTATGTTTTTTGAGCACATTACCTAATATAGTACCAATGAGCTTTACTTTTGAACGGAGTTCTTTATCACCATACATATGAATTACCTTAATCTAATTTTGAATATTCATTTTATATATAATAAATGAAGGTTCATTAAAAATTTTAATTATTTAGTTAGACAAAAACACCACATCTCCTGACTTAATGGTGTAAATAACCTTACCCTTTAGCTCCCAACCATGAAATGGAGTATTTTTACCTTGACTAAAAAACTTGTTTTTATCAACCTGCCAATAACAATCAGGATCAAAAATACAAATATCTGCATCACAACCAAGGCCTAAAGTTCCCTCATTAATATTTAAAATTTTGGCGGGCTCAATTGTTAAGCGTGAAATAATTTCAGATAGATTCATTTTTTTATCATCAAGCATTTTTAATGCCAGAGGTAAGAGCGTCTCCAATCCACTAATTCCTGGTTCTGTTTCTGCAAAGGGAGCTAATTTCGCATCACTATCTAAGGGTTGATGATCTGAAACAATGCTATTAATTACGCCTGACTTTAAAGCATCTTGTAAGTCAGCCTGATCTCTCTGTGTTCTCAGGGGTGGAATGACATGACAATTACTATCAAAATAGGCAATATCCATTTCAGTTAAATGTAAATGGTGAGCAGTAACATCTGCTGTAACGGGCAAGCCTGAGGCCTGGGCCTGCTGTATTAATTGTACCGCCTTGCTACTGGATAGCTGACAAAAATGAGCACGAGCACCGGTGAGTTCAATTAATTGCAGATCTCTTGAAATAGCAATGGTTTCAGCACTGACTGGAATACCGGCTAAACCTAAGCGGGTACTGATTTGTCCCTCATGTACACAGCCATCACTGAGCCAGGGGTCAAATGCCTGAATAAATACAGTAATATCATGGCTGGAAGCATATTCCAATGCACGTCGCATAACCAGAGTACTTTTGACCGGAAAAAGCGCATTACTGGTACCAACACAGCCAGCATTTTTTAACGCGCGCATCTCACTAAGCTTTTCACCCTTAAGCTGCTGAGTTAAAGCACTGAGTGTAAAAACCTTGGCAACACCTTCCGTCTGAGCTTTCAAGCGAATCAGTTTAACCATGGCTGCATTATCAATGACCGGAATGGTATCCGGAGGACAGCAAATTGAAGTGATTCCACCGGCAACTGCAGCCTTAGTTTCTGATGCTATAGTATCTTCATTCTCATGGCCGGACTCTCGTAAGTGCACTCGTAAGTCAACTAAGCCGGGACAGACAATATAATTATTAGCATCAATGACTTTTTGTGCCTGAAAGCCCTCTGGTTTATCACCCAGGGCAATAATTTTACCTGCCTGAATGTGAATATCAGTAATTTGATCTATCTGATTAGCAGGATCAATTATATGACCATTAACAATGCTGATATTTAAATTGCTCATGGCTGCTTACCCCCATTTGGACTTTTGGGCCCTAAGGCCTGGGACATAACAGCCATACGTATAGCAATTCCGTTGGTAACCTGTTCCAGAATAACAGACTGGGGGCCATCAGCAATACTTGATGCAATTTCAACACCGCGGTTAATAGGCCCTGGATGCATAACAATCGCATCAGATTTTGCATAAGAAAGCTTCTCTTCTGTCAGACCGTATTGTTGATAATACTCTGCTTCACTGGGAAGCAATGCACCCTGCATACGTTCTTTTTGTAAACGCAGCATAATGATAACATCAGCACCGATTAATGCTGATTGAAAGTCATGATAGACATGTACACCCAAATTTTCTATATTGCTGGGAATTAGAGTCTTAGGTCCTACAACCCGTACTTCACTAACGCCTAAGGTCGTTAATGCATGGATTTGAGAGCGAGCTACTCTGGAGTGTAAAATATCTCCAACGATAACCACTTTTAAGTCAGCAAATTCTTGTTTATGACGACGAATTGTAAACATATCCAGCATCGCCTGGGAAGGGTGTGCATGACAACCATCACCTGCATTGATAACACTGATATGAGGTGATACATGCTGGGCAATAAAGTGTGCCGCGCCACTTTGCTTATGCCTGACAATAAACATATCACAATGCATGGCTTCCAGGTTTTGCAGCATATCTAATAAACTTTCACCCTTGCTGGTAGCAGAGGTATTGATATTGATGTTCAGGACATCTGCAGAAAGTCTTTTGGCAGCAAGCTCAAAAGTTGTTCGGGTTCGGGTACTGGCTTCAAAAAATAAATTAACAATGGTTTTACCACGCAGCAAAGGTACTTTCTTCATTGCCTGTTCCTGGACATTGGCAAAAGGCTCTGCTGCATCAAGAATATTGACAAGATGTTGTCGCTTAAAGCCTTCAATGGAAAGAAAATGCCTTAAACGTCCTTGTTCATCCAATTGTATATTTTTTGAAATCAAAATTATTTTTTCTCCACCAGGGTTAGCTGCAAAGGCTCTGGACCGCTGAGCTTAATTTGCTGATGTGCTGCTAGTGATATTGTTTGCCCGCAGACATCTGCACAAATAGGCAACTCATGTTCTCCGCGATCTAATAGAACCCCAAGAATAACAGAAGCGGGTCGTCCATAATCAAAAATTTCATTTAATGCTGCACGAATAGTGCGACCTGTAAATAACACATCATCAATTAATATAATATGTTTATCATCTAATTCAGGAGGAAGTTGTGAAGGTTTTACTTCAGGGTGTAAGCCAATTTTTGTAAAGTCATCTCGATAAAACGAAATACTTAAACTGCCTAATGGAGTTGGTAATTCTAACTTTTTATATAAATATTCTGCAATCCATAAACCACCCGTATGAATACCAATCATAACAATATTATTTTTATCAAGAGCTGTTATCTTTGTCTCTAACTCGAGAAACATTTTATCCAGCAATTTATCTAAATCCAGGGAGTTTTTTAACTTATCATCTAATACATCTTGTGTACTCATTACTTTTTACCGTTATTATAGCTTTGTAAATTAAGTATTTTCATTTAACCAGCTTTGTAAAATCAATTCAGCAGCAACTCGATCAATATCATGCCCCTGTTGTTTGTTTTTTTTAACTTTTTTTCCCGCCTTACTATAGCGTCTGGGTGAAGTATGCCCATCATAACCCAAAATATGGCTGGCTTCTCTTGAAGTTAAGCGTTCGTCCATATAATGTATAGGCAGATTGTACCTTTGATTGAGCTGATTGCCAAAAGCTTTTGCAGTTTCCGTAGTTTCCTGCTCTTCACCATCCATCGTGAGAGGCAATCCGACAATGAGTGCAACAGGATGCCATTGTTGTAATAACTCCTCGATTGCGGGCCAATTTATTTTTTTATTGGGTGATTTTAACGTGCTTATGCCTCTTGCTGTTCCCGTTAAACGCTGGCCTACCGCAATGCCAATTTTATTTTGGCTATAATCAAAACCCAAAAAGGTACTATTTAAAGGATAATCTATCATAGCGCCCCTTTTTTAACAGTAGATTGAGGGAGATTTCTGCTAATCGATCAGAATCAGGCATGGCCAATATCACTGGAAATAAGGTTAATATCAATACCCATATTCATGGCCGCTTTTTCCCAGCGTCGTTTAAATGGAGTATGAAAAATAATTTCATTATCTGCCGGCATATTCAGCCAGGAATTTTCCTGAACCTCTCTTTCAATTTGTCCACTACCCCAACCTGCATAGCCTAAAATAACTAAATAATCTGTAGGGCCTTTTCCCCTGGCAATGGCAGTTAAAATATCTTTAGAAGAGCTTAGAGAAATATACTTATTAATACGCATAGTTTGTTGCCAGCTTTCACTCTCATTATTTGCGTGTAGAATAAATCCATGACCAGTTTCTACCGGGCCGCCAAGATAAACAGGTGTAGCACCAATTTGTTTATCTTGCAGTGGAATATTAAGCTGAGAGAGTAATTCAGAAAAAGAAATATCAGTGGGGCGATTAATGGTTAAACCCATTGCTCCATGTTCGTTATGCTGACAAATATAACTCACTGATTTTTCAAACATGGGATCAGCGAGTCCAGGCATTGCAATAATAAAGTTATTGGTGAGGTTCATATGTTTATATCACCTAGTTAGAGGAGAAGTTTTTTCCAGAATTATGGGTAAATTGCCAGGTTCGAGTAATGACCAGGCGACTATTGCCTCTTAAAACATCTGCAGGTACTGCTGCATATGGTGCTGCTAGCTGTACAATTTTTCGTGCTGCATTATCTAATGTTTTATGCCCTGAAGATTGACTGATACGGATATTAATAATATCTCCAGAGGGACTAATTGCCACAACTAAAATTAATTGACCTTCTAATTTATTTTTTCTTGCCTGAGCAGGATAATTTAGATTACCGATGCGTTCAATTTTTTTTGTCCAGTGTTTTAAATAAAGAGCATCAGGTGTTCTCTGAGTAGAGGCTGTAATATACGTGGCCTTTGGACGCTTGGCGTACATTTTATTTTTTTTATCTAACTCCGCTTCTATTTCAATAATTTGTTTTTGCAAATCAGCCATATAATCATTAATCATGACCGGCTTATTTTTAGGGCGGGGCTTTTTTTTCTTAACCAGCTTTGGTGCTTTCTTTTTACTGGTCTTAGTAGTAGATAAAATAGGTTTGTTATCCACAATTTTAGGCACAGGTTTAGGGGCAACCTTCGGCCTATTTTCTAATGCATTGCCTTGAATAGGCGTTTCGCCTGGATTTTTACTGGTGGGTTTGGCTTTTTCTTTGATATTACCGCCACCAACTTGATCAGCCTGTGCTAAATAATCCGGATTTTCAGGTGCCTTTTCTGCTTTAGTGTTAACCAGGACAATGTCCAGAGTCTGATTTGCTGAAGATTTTTTAATCGGCGGCGCAGTAAAAGAAACACCAAAAATAATTGAATTATGAATAATCAAAGCCACCACAAATGCAGTCAGCAAATAGCTAAGGTTGCTGCTGGAAGTACTGGAAAATAGCTTAAAATTATTGTCAAGATACATTATGAGTGTTTTTTGTATACAGGTTTTGCTGATTTATTAATGATTGGGTGATTATACCGCTAACAATACCAAGTAGCACGGCAAATGTAATGAATAAGGGTAGTAGTTTAAATAAACCCGGGTGAGGGATGAAAAAATACCAGGCAACTAAAAACTGTCCGCTCATATGTGCGATGGAAGCCACAATAGCATAACCAATGGCACCAGGTTGATAATGATATAATTTAAGAACATAAAATAGCCATTGCATGAGCATTAAACTGCACAGGCTAAAGATAGCGCCACTAAGGCTTAATATGAAGCCTGGTGATAAAAAAGTACCTAATAACAAACTGCCAATCACTACTCGTAACAAACTTACCTGTAATGCAGTTTTCCAGCCATAGACTAAAAAAGCAAATAAAGTGATAACATTGGACAAGCCTGGTTTAATACCGGGAAGTGGGCTGGGAAATGCAGATTCCAGAATATGAATGGTAATAGCCAGTGCCGCGAGCAGGGCAATTAAATGATCCTGATGGTTAGTCACAAAGCGTAGTTGCTTCACTTTACTGACTTCCTGAAAGTGCATCAAACTGACTATGTTGCAGTTGATTTTTAGAATGAAGGCTAATACTGATCCGATTAGGTAAACAGGCGGTGATATCATTATTATGCTTGAGCCATCCATGCAGCACACAAAATTGATTACGACAGGGAGAGTGAATAAAGCGGGCTCTGTTTTGCTTTATTTCAATGATACTTTCTCCCATGCTACCTTTAATATTAATTTTTATATCCTTATGTAGTGGATAGTGCTGTGCTGAATTATTGGCAAACTGAACCATTAAAAAATCTGCTTTACCTGATGATCTATTATTATTCCAGGAATGATCAAACCAAAATAAATTATAAAGCCAGATGGAAAAAAATGTTGCCAGCAATATAATAATAATATCTGTTATGTTGAAAATATTTTTATACAATATGAGTTCAGTTTCTCTATTTAATAAGCTATTAGGTTCAATACTACTTTACAATATATAAAGTAAAAATGATAAATTTTTTGTAACTACTCAGTCTAAGTTCTAAAAATAAGTGAGCATAAGGCTCAACTGTTATTTGTTAGTCAATATGCTGAGTTGTTAC
>JADFVK010000104.1 GCA_015222495.1 Pseudomonadota bacterium | reverse complement strand
AGCTATGCTGATATTTTCTACAATAACTGTTTTAAAAATGGTATTTTGGCTATTGTTGTTAGTGAGGATGAATTAAAGCGTCTGATGGATGAGATCATAGACGATGAAGGTGTTAAGTTTAGCATTGATCTGCAAAACCAAAGTGTCAGCACTCCTGCAGGAACGATAATTCATTTTGAAATTGATCCATTTCGTAAAAATAACCTGCTCAATGGTCTGGATGATATTTCTATCACTTTGCAATATAGCGATAAAATTGATGCCTTTGAAAGCAGACAAAAACAGCAGTTACCATGGCTTTGGCGAACTGCCTGAGTCAATAATTATTTAATTGTGCAAGGTTAAAAATGAAAGTTAAATCACGCCACGTTCAGATTATGGACACCACTTTACGCGATGGAGAACAAACTCAGGGAGTTAGCTTTACTCCTGATGAGAAGGTTGAAATTGTAAAGGCTCTGGTCGGTGCCCTACATGTTGATCGTATTGAGGTAGCTTCTGCTCGCGTCTCAAATAGTGAAAAAGAAGGCCTTATACAAATTAATCAATGGGCGCGTGAACATGGTTATGCTGACCGAATTGAGATTTTAGGCTTTGTTGATCATAAGAGCAGTGTCGACTGGATCATTGAGTCTGGTGGACGGGTCATTAATTTGTTAACCAAGGGTAGCTGCAAACATTGTAATGTACAATTAGGTAAAACATTAGAAGAGCATGTTGTTGATATCAAACAAACATTGGATTATGCTTTTGCCAATAATCTTAAAGTGAATGTTTATCTGGAAGATTGGTCTAATGGTTATGCAGATAGCCCGGATTATGTTTTTGAATTAATGGATGCACTGCAGGATTCAGGTATTAGTCATTTTATGTTGCCGGATACGCTGGGGGTGATGTCACCAGATGAAGTGTATGACAGTATTAAAGATATGGTGAGCCGCTATCCTCAAGTACAGTTTGATTTTCATCCGCATAATGATTATGGTCTGGCAGTTGCCAATGCTATGGCTGCCGTTAAAGCTGGTGTGAGTTCTATTCATTGCACCATTAACTGTTTAGGTGAGCGTACCGGTAATGCCTCACTGGCAGAAGTAGAAGTGGTATTGCGCGACAAAATGAATATGCATACTTCGATTGATGAAACCAATATTGTCCGAGTCAGCAATATGGTAGAAAATTTTTCCGGTAAATGGGTTTCAGCGAATGCGCCCATTGTTGGCGCAGATGTTTTTACACAAACAGCTGGAATCCATGCTGATGGCGATCAAAAAGCAGGATTGTATAAAACCCGTCTTAGTCCGGAACGTTTTGCCCGAAAACGCAGCTATGCACTGGGAAAAATGAGTGGTAAAGCCTCACTATCCAAAAATCTAGAAGAACTGGGCCTGTCTTTATCGGATGAAAATCAGGCCAAAGTATTGGCGAGAGTTCGAAAGTTAGGTCATTCTAAGCAACAGATTACCTTACATGATTTACCCTTTATTATTTCAGATGTAATGGAGAGCAATAACTATGAGCATATTAAATTACTGGATTGTGCAATAAACAGCAGTTTAAATCTTGATTCAACGGTGAGTATTCTGGTTGAAATTGAAGGCAAAAAACATCGTGCAGCAGGTTCGGGCAATGGCGGTTTTGATGCTTTTATTGATGCTATATCAAAGGCTGTCCAAGCATATAATTATCAATTGCCCAGTTTGATTGATTTTGAAGTGCGCATCCCTAAAGGTGGACACGCCAATGCCTTAACCGAATGTATCATTAACTGGAATACGGGAGATAAACCCATTACAACCCGTGGAGTACATGTTAATCAGGTTTTTGCAGCTATCAGCGCAACGATTAGACTGATTAATATTCAGTTGCATACTCGTGACTAAAGTAGACTTAATAAACGCTAAACTAGATTTTCTGTGAAGTGTTCAAATGGGAATGATGTTGTTCTGTCATTTGGGTGCTTTGAGTAGACTTGTTTTCAAACCAACAAAATATTTTATCAAAGAGGGAGTAAGTTAATGCAGCATTTTGATTTTATTGTTTGTGGCTCAGGACCTGCTGGTCAGAAAGCAGCCATACAGGCAGCAAAACTTGGTAAAAAAGTCGCCATAGTTGATAAGAAAAAAGATATTGGTGGTATTTGTCTTCATACCGGTACTATACCAAGTAAAACATTACGTGAAATTGTTTTATATTTAAGCGGTTATAACCAGCGTGGCTTTTATGGTCAAAGTTATCGCTTAAAAGATGATTTAACCATGAATGATCTGACACAGCGTCTGCACACAACACTGCAGCGTGAAGCAGAAGTTATTCTGCATCAATTACACCGTAATAATGTCAAAGTATTTGATGGACTGGCGTCATTTGAAGATGACAAAAAAATACAAGTGACTGACCCAAAGGGCAAACAAATTCATCTAAGTGCTGATTATTTTCTCATTGCCACAGGTACCCATCCTCACAGGCCAGCAGACTATCCCTTTGATGACAAACAGATTATTGATAGTGATTCATTACTGGATTTAAATCATTTACCACGCTCAATAACTGTGATTGGCGCAGGTGTAATTGGTGTTGAGTATGCTTCTATTTTCAGTGCGATGGATGTTCAGGTTAATCTGATTGATGGACGTGACCAATTATTGGGATTTATGGATAAGGAACTGACCGATCATTTGATTCATCAACTACGTGATCATGGTATGACCATTCGCATGGGTGAACAGGTAGCGAGCATTGAAAAACAGTCTGATGGCAGTATCCTAACCCGTCTGCAAAGCGGCAAACAATTAACGACTGAAACGGTACTTGTCGCCGCTGGCCGATCCGGTAATACCGCTACTCTGGCTCTTGAAAATGCTTCTGTAGATGTTAATAAACGCCAATTAATTGAAGTGAATGATAATTATCAATCATCACAGCCACATATTTATGCGGCTGGTGATGTCATAGGCTTCCCTAGCCTTGCTTCAACAGCTATGGAGCAGGGTCGTCAGGTAGCATGCCATGCTTTTGGTAAAACTATAGCAAATAAAATGGAAAACTTTCCTTTTGGTATTTATTCAGTACCGGAAATGAGTATGGTTGGTATGACAGAAGAGCAGTTAACCAGAGATAAAATTCCCTATGAAATCGGTATTGCTCGTTTACGGGAAACAGCAAGAGGTCAAATCATGGGGCTGGAGCATGGCATGCTTAAATTAATTTTTTCTTTGGATACACAGCAACTGCTTGGTGTTCATATAATCGGTGAAGGAGCCACTGAATTAGTTCATATCGGTCAGGCAGCACTGGTATTGAATGGAGGTTTAAATTATTTTCTGGAAAATATTTTTAATTATCCGACATTGGCAGAAGCTTATAAGATAGCAGCTTTGGATGCCTGGAATCGTATCAATTAAATATCAGAAATATTGAATTAATTAAATACTAGATAGCTAGATAACTAATCAACCATCTAAAAAATAATTATTTTAAACGATTAACATATACTATCTTGATTACCCATAAAGCTCCGCCCACCCTACATTAGTGCCTAGTATGGCGGAACATTGTAAGTAATATCAGGTATACTATTTACTATATTGAAGTTAAAAAGGCAGTTGAATTTCTTTTTCACTTTCCATGATTCCAATGGCTGTTTCTAAATCTACCTGATCTGGATTTTCTATGGATTGTTCAACAAGTTTGCTATAAATTTCTTCCTGTTCCCAGGTTTGTTGATGACCATTTTTATCCTGTACATAGGCAGCCCAGGGTATGAATTTTGTTAATGGAAAAACCTGTCCTTCCCGTGGTGAAATATCGACATTTAAACCAGAAATAAATAAGATATTTTTATCTTTATAGGTAGGTTCCTGAATAATCGTTCTAAATGTCCGGTCAAATTCAACCTGTGTATTGGCCTGAGCTGCAGTTAAAGCAGGCCATTGAGATGTGACGATATAGGGCATTACATTAATTAGATTCATTTCTAAATGATCACGACCTTCATGATGATTACTGATAGTTCTTTTAAAATAAAAAAGCTCTGGGTGTAATTGCTTACCAATAGCAATACTTTGACCATCTTTTAATTGACTCGTATCAAAATGAGCAACTAAAGCAGGTGCCGCAGAAAAAATTTTTGTAGTACTTTTAGATAGTTCAGGTATTGATTTTCCCTGTTCATTTACTTGCACTATTTTTTCCAGATTTAATATTAAACCTTCATCTCGTTCAGAGTGTAGCAAGTAATTATCAATGCTTACCTTGATTTTATTATCAATTTTAGTCAGAAATATATTCTGACTGGCAAATTCATACTCGTGTAGATACCACTCAAGGGCTGCGGATATTTTTCCGCAGTTAGATGTTTCACAAGCATCATGAGTTTGTAATCTACGATAGACACCAAACTGTTCATTGACAGGGTCGTAACCCACATGGCTGGCTTGAATGATAACTAAATCTTTGCCATGGTGAGCATGAGGTGCATGCCTGTCTGTGGCAACAATACCACCTACAAGACCATGGTTAAATGGAAAAGTACTAAAATGTTTGGCTATTAATATAATGGGGTAGCCCTGGCTTTCATCAGAACAGAATGCCCTGGAAGGCATAATTCTGCCGGGTTGAAATCCCAAAGATTTTGCCAGATTATAAGCACGCGGTATAAAGTTGCTATAGCGCATTGACATTTCGGCCATATGGTAAGCACCGAGCAAACTGGAGATTGAACTATTTGAACCGTACATGTTACTGTCCCGTGTTGATTTAATTGTTAAGTTACCTAGGAGCCTGTCCGAGAATGGAAAGCCTACTGCAGAAAAGCTGATTTTGGCCAGATTTCCCTGTCATTTTCATTTAATAGAACAACTATTGGCTTCAAATGATAGAAAAATCTGACTCAAAACAGCTTTTCCTCGCTACGACTTCTATTCTCGGACAGGCCCCTAGAGAATAATATAGCTTAATATGAACAGGATATCAGCTACTTTTTGAAGTTATAACGATAAAATTATTTTCAATTGACCTAATGAATATAGAAGTGTAAATTAACTTCAATAAGCTAATTATTAGAATAGGAATAACCCCAATGAGTAATAAAAGTCTTTTAGAACAATTAAATAATTTTTTTGATATGAAAAAAAAGAAGCGTAAAAAAAATATTAGTAAATTAAAAACACTTATCAAAGAGCTTAAACAGGAAAAAATGAACTTAATTGTAAAATGTAGTCAAAACTTGGGGAAAAATGAGCGTAAAATGGTAAAAAGAAAAATTGCTATTATTGATGCTAAACGTAAAAAAGGCTTAAAAGCAGTGAAAAAACTTATACAAAATTAACTTTAAATAAGTGTGTTTATATTAATATTAAAATCTTATAATACCGCATTTTTAGTATTTAATAGCTAAAAAGCAGTTCGTTTTTTATTTAAGGAATCAATGTGTTTGAATTAATTGTTGCTGGTGGGTGGGTGATGTTCCCCATTATTTTATGTTCAGTTTTGGCTTTAACTTTAGTTGTGGAACGAATTTGGACATTGCAGGAAAAAAGAATTACACCACCGCAATTAGTGGAACAGATTATAACCCTATATGAACAAAACCGTATCAATGATGAAGCAATTGAAAAGCTTTATGCTAATTCCCCTCTGGGACGTATTCTGGCGGTCGGTTTAAGAAATAGAAATGGCCCCCGTGACATAATGAAGGAGAGTATAGAAGAAGAAGGGCGTCAGGTGGCACTGGATTTAGAGCGTTACTTGAATACTTTGGGTACTATTGCTTCGATTACGCCACTATTAGGCTTGTTAGGTACGGTTATTGGCATGATTAAAGTTTTTGCGGTGATAACCAGTTTAGGTGTAGGTGATCCAAAAATTCTTGCCGACGGTATATCAGAAGCTTTGATTACCACAGCAGCAGGTCTCTCTATTGCCATACCTTCAGTGATGTTTTATCGTTATTTACGTGGTCGTGTTGATGAATTATTATTAAAAATGGAAGCCCAGGCTATTTATCTTGTTGAAGTGATACATGGTGATCGCACACAGCAGAGCCATTAATATGAACTTCAGACATAAAAAACCCGAAGAACTGGATGTTAATATCACCCCATTAGTGGATGTGGTCTTTTTATTATTGATTTTTTTCATGGTCTCCACCACTTTTGATAGACAATCTGAATTAAATATTGAGCTGCCTGAAGCCAATGGTGAAATTACAGAAACAGAAAAAAAAGAAATTGAAATATTTATTAAACAGGATGGCCAATATGTGATTAATGGTCAGGTATTGGTGAATTCAAAAATTGATACTCTGATTCGTAATTTACGTGAAGAGTCAGGGGGAGATGAAAACTTTCGAGTTATTATTTCTGCCGACAAACAAAGTACTCATCAGGCTGTAATGACAGCAATGGATGCAGCCCGTCAGGTAGGCTTGATTCATATCACTTTTTCTGCAGTTAAATCCGAATAAGTTCTTGATATTGTTATGCAGCCTATAACGCACTATTGGCAAACTATTAATATTGTCAGTATTTTACTATCACCTCTGAGTTTAATTGTTTGCTTTCTGATTTATATTCGACGTTGGATGTATCATTTTGGATTACTCCGCTCATATAAAGCTTCTATACCAATTATTGTTGTAGGTAATATTTATATTGGTGGTAATGGTAAAACCCCTTTTGTTATCTGGTTGGTTAATCAGTTAAAGTCAGCAGGGTATAAGCCGGGTATTGTTAGTCGTGGATATGGTGCGGTTAATGATGATTCTTTGAATATGCCTTTCCCTAGACAAGTGAGTTTACAACAAAATCATCAGTTATTTTCCGATGAACCACTGCTAATTTTTCAAAATACTGATTGTCCCGTGTTTATTGACCCGATAAGAACACGTGCTGTGAAAAAACTAGAACAGACAACCGACTGTGATATTATTGTTAGTGATGATGGTCTACAGCATTATGCTATGCAGCGTGATATTGAAATTAATATTAGTGATGCAAGACGTTTATATGGTAATGGTCTTTGCCTGCCTGCAGGACCTCTTAGAGAAGGTCGTCAGCGTTTAAGTTCTGTAGACTATCATGTATTTAATATATCCCAGTTTAAAAGCTTTAATAAGGCTGATTTTGATAATGAATATGAATTTTTTATGGATTATTCTTTAAATACATTGGTGCCTATCTTTGCTAGTCAGAGTGATACGATTAAACTGGAAAACTTCCATGGTAAAACTGTACATGCAGTTGCAGGAATAGGGGAGCCGGATAATTTTTTTAGATTGCTGAAAAACTATGGTCTGACTATAATAGAACATCCATTTGCTGATCATTACCAATATCAGGCAGATGATTTGATTTTCACTGAATCATACCCCATTATAATGACTGAAAAAGATGCAGTGAAGTGCCAGTCTCTGGCATTAAACGAGAATAAGAATGAATACTGGTTTTTGCCGATTCAGGCAAGGCTTGATGATGGATTAATTGATTCAATTATTAATAAATTGAATATTTTAGAAGCAAATAAGAGAAATGATAATGGACAATAAACTACTGGATATTCTAGCCTGCCCGATATGTAAGGGGGAGCTGAATTATGATAAAGAAAATAATGAGCTAATTTGTGAAAAAGATAAACTCGCTTTCCCTATCCGGGATGATATACCGGTGATGTTGGAGTCTGAAGCTCGCTCCTTACAGCAAGCATAAGTTTAATTACTATCACCAAACCAGTCATAGCTACAATCTAAGTGTTTGCGGATAGTCACTAAGCCCTCAAGCTTATCTTCAACAATCACCTGAATAGGGGTGCGGTTTTTAAACTTTTTACTCTTTCGTGCCATCCAGAATATAGACATTCTCGGATTAGTTGGGTAACTTGTTGCTAAAGCATCTATAATACCGATAACATGACGAAAACGTTCTGTAACTTCAGGTGTATCAGGGAATGCATCGGTACGACGAAATTTTGATAGATGGCGTACCTTAACATTCTCGGGTAAGGACATAATTGATAAAATTTGCTCCCCATCGAGTTTCCATTCATCCAATGTATGCATGACTGCCTGAGTTAGTTTTATATTATTTTCATCATTTATTTCTGTATGCATTGCAAATTAGCCTATAACCTAGTAAATTACTAAAGTATTATTCTAACACCAAAGTAATATTATTTCTAATACTATATTTTAACCTTATATTTAATATACAGGTTTAAGGAACAAAATTTTGAACAAAGTTGGTTTTTTAATAGATGGTGAAGAGATGCTTAGCTATGATCGTTCACAAAGCTTGCCGCGACAACAGAGAGAATATCTGGATAAAATGGATAAAGAAATGTCCAAAGGCATTGTTCTAGTTGATCAGTCCATCGAATACGCTGATTTACAACAAAAAACACAATTTGTTGCCCTAAATTGTGTCAATGCTTTATTACAAAACAATGATCAAATGGCCATTATTTTGTTTACTTATCTGGTAGATAGAATGCCTGATCTGAAACAAGCCAAGGCAAAAATAAAAAAGTCTGAAAACCATGAAAATCATAGAATCGGAATTGAATTTATTTTTGATGAAGTGAAAGCCGAAGGTCAAAAACTTCATTTTCAAAAAAATATCAATATACACTAAAATTAGTCACTAAAGTATTAAATTATGCCTCACATTTTTTCCGCACATCCCGGTATTAGAGAACGTCATCTACAGCGTCAATATAAAAATCCATTGTTTTCATTGCAGCAGCAGGACTTTGATGAGCAGAGTTTGTCAGGTGCTCGTTATATGGATGAACAGGAACAGACTGACTTTAGGGCTGATTTTCAACAATTAGTAGAAGAAGTTGCTAGTTTAAAGCCTAATGAAGGCAGTGAAAAAATGCTGGAGCTTAAGTCCCGCTTAGATCATAGCTATGAACAATGCTGTAGCCTGGCAGGGGATAATGATATTGAAAAACAAGCTATTACCCAGTTAGTCGGCATTATTATGAGTGCTATCTGGAAAAGTGCCAGTGGTGATGCAGAAGCTGAGGCCAACCTAAAAGAAGAAGAATTAGCAAGAACCACTCATTATCAACTCTTGCAAATTCCTTTGCTAGTTGATTTGTTGAGACCAAAATCCCCAATTTTAGAAAATGATCTAGTGCCTAGTTTATTGACTGAATCAGAGGAAGCATTAAAAGCGGCTTTTTATTTATTTGATAAGAAACAGCAAGGTGAACTTTGTTTAAAGGCTGTTGATTTATTAGATAAAAAATTACAGGAAGAACACGATATTCCAGAAGCATGGAAACGTCTAGAATTAATGCAAAGTTTATTTCAGGATGCACACTAATTAATATATTTTATTTACATAATGGAGCTTTGAATGAGCGAAGAAAATACTATAAAACAAGATTTTATTGAAACATCAGATGCCAAGGAATCACGTGAATTTCTTGCTGCAAAAGTGACTGAATTAACTGAGAAACTTGATAACTTACCCTCAGTGGTAGCTCCTATGGAAAGAGCCAAGGCCTTATTAGATTTAGCTAATGCTGAATTGGGTATGACTCAGATGAGTGATGTATGGAATCATGCCAAAGCGGCCTTTGATATCTGTATTGCCCATGAAGAATGGCAACTGGCAGTTGAAGCCTGTGATTTGCTTTACCAGACAGAACTCCCATCTTCTATTACAGCTCTTGGTCATGGTGTCTGGTTATCAGTCACTTATCCATTAGAGCCTGAATATAGTATTAATATGCTTAATTATATCATTAATGAAACCACTGATGACGCTGACGGTGCTGCCCTGGCTGCCATTACCGCGCACTTTATTGTAGATCAGCGTAGTGAGGGTAAAACACGTGATGATTTAAAAGTATTGACGACAAATATGCTGGCTAAAGTAGCCCTACGTCATAGCAAGGTAGAAACACAGGTGGGCCTGGATGTATGGATGGATAAAATGGATTTGAGAGATCCCGATGTATTTTTACCCCGTATGGGCATGGTTGTTGGTGCAATTATTGGTGATGGCAACTGGTGGTTTGATAAAGCCGAACTACAGAAAAAATTAAGCTAAGACCTTATAAATGATTTAAAATATATCAAAAAAAATTTTGTGAGTGAGGGATGAGTAACTGTACGTATTCACGCCATCCCCCAAGATAAAAACTTTCTGATAGGAATTATCCTATTAGTCCTTCAAACGGTTGCACATCCACCATTTCTCCAGGCTCAACACTGCCACTCTCCGCAGGCAAAACAATAAAACAGTTTGCATTACTCATTGAGGTCAATACATGTGATGCCTGAGCACCTGCATTTCTTACGGTCAACTCACCGCTGTCCGATTGTGCTAAAATACCTCTTTGAAAATCAGTACGGCCAGGCCTTTTCTTTAATAGCTCAGTTGTTTTTGCTTTAATGATCATAGGTAGAACAATATCCTGACCCTTCATACGTTTTAGAGCAGGTTGTACGAACTGATAAAATGTAGCGATAACAGAGACTGGGTTTCCGGGTAGACCAAAAAATAAACTATCTCCGATTGTACCAAAAGCTAAAGGCTTTCCTGGTTTCATGGCAATTTTCCAGAAATTTATCTGGCCTAGTTTTTCCAGAGTTTCTTTAACAAAGTCTGCTTCACCCACAGAAACACCACCAGAAGTAATGATTGCATCGGCTACATTGGCTGCGGTATTAAATGCATCTTCAATAGCCTGTCTATCATCTTTTATGACGCCCATATCAATAATATCAATATCCATGTTTGTTAATAAACCATAAATTGAATAGCGATTAGAGTCATAAATATCACCCTCACCTAATGTTTCACCTATGGAACGAAGTTCATCACCAGTGGAAAAAAAGGCCACTCTCAACTTACGTTTCACAGCGACTTCGGCAATGCCCTGAGTAGCAAGAAAAGCGAGATCAGTAGGAGAGAGTTTTTTTCCTGTAGCCAGGAATGTCTGACCAATGGTGAGATCATCACCTGCTTTGCGTACATTGGCATAAGGTTTAGGGATAGTGGTAATAAATACTGTATTCTCATCAGGTTTTTCAGTATGTTCCTGCATAACAACGGTATCTACACCATTTGGAACCTGTGCTCCGGTCATGATGCGAATAGCTTCACCTGCAGTAATATTGCCAGTATAAATATGACCTGCAAAGGACTGTCCAACCACTTTAAGTGTTAAAGTCTCATTGTCAGCTATTTCATTACTGTGAAATGCATAGCCGTCCATGCCTGAGTTATCACAGGGTGGTGTATCAAATGCAGCGACAACATCTTTGGCTAAAATACGTCCCAGAGCATGGCGTAAGTCTACTTGTTCTATACCTTCTATGGCCTTAATATCATTAATAATACGCTGTTGTACTTCAGTAACACTAAGAAATAGATTGTCGCTATGATTTGAACTCATTGTAGATTGGTCCTGTTGTTTTTAATGCTTGTTTGAGCAAAAGTTTATAGATGTTGTTGTATAAATTTAGTTATTTCATTGATATTATTTAAATCAAGAACAGGGCATTGAATTTGATCCGGATAATAATGTTCCAGTTGCATTTCATTACTTGCGATGGCTATGATATCAGGATCATGTGGGTGCAGAAGCGGTTTCTCAAGCTGTGGCCTATGTAACTCAATTTTACTCATTGTTTCATGCTTAAATCCCTCAACTAGAATTAAATCTATTTTGTTTAAATCCAAATGAGTTATTAGTTCATATAAGTTTGGTTCAGGCTTTGATTTAATTTGCTCGCCTGGATGTTCAACCATTAAAGCCCAACGTTTTGCAGAAGCAACTAATACTTGCTGCGCCCCTGCTTTGCGTAAGCGATAACTGTCTTTTCCCGGCCGGTCTATATCAAATTTTTCATGATGTGTATGCTTGACTAATGCAATGTTAATATTAATGTGTTTGAGTGCAGGAATTAATTGCTCAAGTAAGGTGGTTTTACCGGTGCCGCTATAGGCTGCAAAACCCAGTAACGGGGTGTTTTTGTATTTTGTGAGTGTTATCATCAGGAAATTATAACATGAGTGAATACTATGAAAGTGAAAAAGTTTACCCAATTAGATGTTTCTTTAGTCCACAAAGAGAGTGGTTATGATGGCTTCTTTTCTCTTAAACAATATGCACTTCAGCATGCTTTGTTTCAGGGCGGAAATTCTAAAGTCATTATACGTGAATGTCTGGAACGAGGCCATGCAGTGGGAGTATTAGCCTATGATCCCTGGTTGGATAATATTGTTTTACTGGAGCAGTTTCGTATTGGTGCTTATGTGAATATTGCCAGTGAAAACATAACTGCTGATACTGACACTCCCTGGTTATATGAAATTATAGCCGGTATTGTTGAAGCAGGTGAATTTCATGAAGATGTTGCTCACAGGGAAGCGATTGAAGAAGCCGGCTGTACTTTATTACATGTAAAATTTATTACTGATTTTTATTCCAGTCCAGGTGGCAGTTCGGAAACAACAAAACTATTTTGTGCCTGTGTCAATAGTAAAAATGTTGATGGAATTTATGGTCTGGAGGAGGAGGGAGAAGATATTCGAGTGAAGGTGATTTCTTTTGAGAAGGCAGTGCAATGGTTAAAAGAGGGACGTCTGAATAATGCCAGTACCATAATCTCTATGCAATGGCTGATGTTAAATAGAGATGAAGTGAAAAAATTATGGTATTAAAATAGACTAAAGTGTTAGTTTTATTGGACGCCAATAGCTTTGTTCCAGATTTTTTTAATTCAGGAGGTTCTAATGTCAGACAATAGTATTATGGCCATAGCTCAAAATGGTATACAAACTGGTATGGCAAAAATGACTAAAAATGCGGCTGTTTTAGCCAGCAAGGAAGCCATTGAAGATCCAGGTATTCATATTAAAGAAGCAGTTGATATGAAAATGAATCAATACCAGGTACTTGCTTCTGGAAAAGTCATAGAAACTGTTGATGAAATGCTGGGTTCTTTATTAGATGAAAAATCCTGAAGTACCTCTATAGACATTAATACTGATAACAAAAAATCCCTTCAAACAATCTTCAATAATTGACTGAAAAAAGTCACCTATTTCTATCTATCTGCTATAATCTTATCAATTAGACTTAAATCTAAAATATAGGCTCACCCATTAATAGAGTAATTATTTAATAATAATGAATAAAACTGGTTAAAATGTATACTTCCGAAGGCAAACAACTAGCGGAACAATTGCTGGAAAAATATACTCCGCTGGTTAAAAAAATATCCTATCATTTAGTGGGCCGATTACCAGCGGATATACATATTGATGATATTATTCAATCTGGCCTTATTGGATTGTTAGATGCCAGTAAACAATACGATCCTAAGCAGGGTGCACAGTTTGAGACATATGCGACAATACGTATTCGTGGTGCTATTCTGGATGAAGTTAGACGTAGTGACTGGGCACCAAAGTCTGTGCATAAGAAGGCTCGTGACTTAACTGCGGCAATGCAGGAAATTGAGCGTAGAACAGGACGAGATGCACGTGATATTGAAGTAGCTCAGGAGATGGGAATAGGGATGGATGAATATTATCAAATCCTTAAAGATGGTAATACCTGTCGTATGCTGAGCTTTGATGATTTAGAATCAGATGACACACAAAGCCTGGGTATCTTTGAAGATAGACAAAGTAATGTAGTCTCAGATATTATTGAGGAAGAATTTAAACAAGATCTTGCCAGGGCAATTACTGAATTGCCGGAACGTGAAAAAATGGTAATGTCATTGTATTATGATACAGAAATGAATTTAAAGGAAGTGGGTGTGTTAATGGGGGTGAGTGAGTCACGAGTAAGTCAATTACTGAGCCAGGCTCAATTACGTTTGCGTTCAAAATTGGAGTAGGGATGAGTCATACCATTATTGATTCACAATTGCGCAAAAATTACACCAATACAACTCCAACAGCTTTGTATGAAGCTAATTATCGACGTTTAAGTCGACTTATTCCAAATTTAAAAGCAATAAAACTAAATAAAATTATTGATCTGCCGATATCAAAACTAAGCATCAGAATTTTAGAGCAATTTAAATATACAAGTTTAATAGTTTTGCAGCAGTCATTGATAACTACGTTTGCTCCATTATCAGTGATTAATATGGAACTAAGGGTTTGTCATGATGCATGCGTAATAGAAGTTATTGCTTATCAGGGAGAGAGTCCTATACAATCGGCTTTGACTTATCCAAATAAGCAGATGTTACATAGAGATGAAAAGAAGCAACTTAACTTACTATTGAAAGAGATTCTTGAAAGTGCTTTAAAAAATGAAACTTCCACTCATCATCTTTCATCAATTTTATAAAGATATCTTTTGCTGGAAAGTATGATAGCTGCATTAAATACTCTGTGATTGAGTAGATAACAAAATAGGAATTTAAAATGGCAAGCGATGATCTGGAACTGGATGGTGATATCGAAGGTGAAGAGGGAGCACCAAAATCAAAAAAAATGATGATTATCATTATTATTGGTGTTGTTTTACTTCTTATTGTCGGTGTCGTTGGTGGACTTTTTGCAACCGGTTTTTTTGATGGTGAAGCTGAGCAAACAGATACCGAACAGACAGCTAAAGGGGAAGGTGAAGAAGCAGTTGCTGAAGAAAATGCAGAACTTATATACTGGCCCCTGGAACCCGCCTTTGTGTTAAACTTTGAAGGTAAGAGCAAGGCAAGATATATGCAGATTGGTCTTGAGGTTGTTATGACTAATGAAAAAGCATCTGCTGCTGTTAAGAAACATTCTCCTGTGATACGTAATGAGATTGTTTTATTGCTTAGCGGTCAAAAATATGAAGAAATGATAACGCCTGAAGGTAAAGAACAATTACGTGCAGAGTTGATAGAAGTTATAAATGGAATACTGAAACAACGTAAGGTTAAAAAAGGTATTACCAACCTTTATTTTACTAGTTTTGTGATGCAGTAAAAATGATATTGAAAAAATCTATTATAAACCTGAATATAGTACACGGGAAGAATTGTGACTGATCTACTTTCTCAAGATGAAATTGATGCTTTATTACATGGTGTTGATGATGGTGATGTCGATACAGATGAAGATGAGGAAATAGACCATAGTGAGGCTAGAGGATACGATTTTAATAGTGAAGATCGTATTGTGCGCGGGAGAATGCCAACTCTTGAAATGATTAATGAGCGTTTTGCTCGTTATCTTCGTATCAGCATGTTTAATATGTTGAGACGCTCTACTGAAATTTCTGTCGGTGGTATTCAAACATTAAAGTTTGGTGAGTATATTCATACTCTATTTGTTCCTACCAGCTTAAATCTGATTAAAATAAAACCACTGAAGGGGACTGCACTACTGGTTATTGAGCCTACACTGGTTTTTATTCTGGTAGATAATTACTTTGGTGGTGAAGGGAAGTTTCATGCAAAAATAGAAGGCCGTGAATTTACACCGACAGAGCAAAGAGTTATTCATATGTTTATGGAAATTTGTTTTAAGGATTTAATTAAAGCCTGGGAACCTGTTTTACCTATAGAGTTTGAATTTCTTAGTCGTGAAGTTAACCCACAGTTTGCTAATATTGTCAGCCCATCAGAAGTGGTTGTGGTAAGTAGCCTGCATGTTGAATTAGAAGGAGGAGGAGGAAATATTCATATTTCTATGCCTTATTCTATGTTAGAGCCGATTCGTGAATTACTGGATGCCGGAATACAAAGTGATAAAAATAATACGGATGACCGTTGGAGTATAGCTTTAGGGGATGAAATAAAAACTGCTGAGGTTGAAGTATCTTCAGTTATGGCCAATACAACTTTATCTTTACGGGAAGTGATGGATCTTAAAGCCGGTGATATTATTCCCATTGATCTTAAAGATGAGATTAATGTCTATGCTGAAGAGATTCCCGTTTTTAAGGCTAATCATGGGATTCATAATTCACAATATGCTGTTAAAATTGTGGATAAGGTAGAAAGAGGCACTCACCATGAGACAGGAATTCCTTTTCTGGATGATGTTTTTGATCACTCAACAGATGCTGAAAAAACACAGGATGAAAATGCCTTACCTAAGCCCAATCCTAATACATAAATACTTGTACTCAATTAATACTTATTTGGAAATGAATAATGAATGATGAAACTGATAAGGTAGAAGGTGAAGAAGAGGATCCCTGGTCAGAAGCCATGGATGAACAATCAGAGGCAGAGACCGCTGGTTTTGAGAATCTTGAAGATGAAGGTTCCGGTGATGACTCAGAAGTTAATCTGGATGTGATTTTAGATGTTCCAGTTGATATATCAATGGAAATTGGTCGTACGAAAATCAGTATTAGAAATCTTTTAAAACTAAACCAGGGATCAGTTATTGAGCTGGACAGGTTAGCTGGTGAGCCCATGGATGTCTTGATTAATGGTACTCTTATTGCTCATGGTGAAGTCGTTGTGGTTAATGATAAATTTGGTATTCGCTTAACCGATGTTATTAGTCCGGCTGAACGTATTACAAAACTTAAATAAGCACTTTATTCATGCTGAAGAATATTACAACCAAAAAAAATACTTTGCTCACAAGTATTAGCTTTATTATCCTTTTTGTTCCGGGTTTTTGTTTTTCAGTGGAGAGCCTTCAGCCTGAATCTAACAATATAGTTTCTGAGACTAATATACAACAAGTTGATGAAAATATTTCCCAACAGGAACAAGCAGCGTCTCCTGCTAAAAAGCCTTTTTCTTTTCTCTCTCGTCAAAAAGAACCTGCTAGTGAGAAAAAAGAAATGACTGAGCCCACAGATGCACTCACAGTTTCTTTGGGGTTAATGTTTATTTTATTGCTGATTTTTTCACTGGCCTGGATTATGCGAAAAACAGGTTATGGCCAGCTTTCCGGACAAGGTACATTAAGTGTAATAGCGACTTTGAATTTAGGACAAAAAGAAAAAATTGCATTGATTAAAGTGGGTCAGCAGCAAATACTAGTGGGGATTACTGCGACACAAATTAATACTTTAAGCATATTAGATGAGCCTCTTGATATTGGAGAATCTGATATAAAAAAAGATCAATCAACAATAGAAAAAAACCTTTTTTCAAAAAAAATGAATGAAGTTTTAAACTCATCTACAGTGGTAAAAAAAGCATGAAATGGATCATATCAATATTTATATTACTGACATTTTATTTGTTTTCTAATACAGTTTTAGCTGTTCAGGGACTTGAAGCCCTCACTGTTACTACCGGTGCTAATGGAGAACAGAGCTATTCTGTCACCATACAAGCTATGGTGTTAATGACGGTTATAACCATATTGCCTTCTATGTTATTAATGATGACCTCGTTTACCAGAATTATTATCGTATTGGCTATCGTGCGCCAGGCGACAGGTTTGATGCAGGCACCACCGGCACAGGTGTTAGTTGGTTTAGGTTTGTTTATGACGCTCTTTATTATGGCTCCCGTATTTGACCGAATGTATAGTGATGGGTTTAAGCCTTATCTGGATGAGAAAATTGGAGCAGAAACCGCTTTAAAAAAAGCCGGTATTCCATTACATGAATTTATGCTGGCACAAACAAGAGATAAGGATCTCACTATGTTTACGGAGATTGCTGATACAGGCCCTTATAAAACACCAGCTGATGTACCTTTTACAGTATTAATTCCTTCTTTTGTGACCAGTGAGTTAAAAACAGCCTTTAGTATGGGTTTTCTGATATTTATTCCCTTTTTGATTATTGATCTGGTGGTGGCGAGTGTGTTGATGTCAATGGGTATGATGATGCTGTCACCATTAATTGTGTCGATGCCATTTAAATTAATGTTATTTGTTCTGGTCGATGGATGGTCAATGATTATGGGTACTTTAGCATCCAGTTATTATATTTAGTTATTAGCTTGTAAAATAGGAATATACTATGACACCTGAATCCGTATTAGATATATTACAAGGTGCAGTTTATCTGATTATTATTTTATTATTAATCATCCTAATTCCTGCATTAGTGGTTGGTTTATTGGTGAGTATGTTTCAGGCAGCCACATCTATTAGTGAGCAAACCCTAACATTTATTCCTAAACTGCTGGTGACTTTCTCTGTCTTAATGTATGCAGGTCCCTATATGTTAGGGCGTTTAACAGAGTTCATGACACAGATGTTTATGAATATACCTCTTTATATTGGTGGCGGCTAAGGTGTTTAGTACCGCTGAAATTACTGCTTTTTTGGGTGCATGGATTTGGCCTTTTACCAGAATTAGTGCGATGATGCTGGTTGCCCCTATTTTTTCTTCCCAATCTGTTCCTGTCAGAATCAGAGTGGCTTCGGCTATTGCCATAACCATGGTAGTGGCTCCTATATTACCCCCTTTACCTGTCGTTGAATTTATTAGTGGTGATGCAGTATTAATTGCTTTTCATCAAGTTATTATTGGTGCTGCAATGGGCTTTGCATTGCAATTGGCCTTTAATATATTTGTAATGTCAGGTCATATTCTGGCTATGCAGGCAGGCTTGGGTTTTTCTATGATGAATAGTCCTCAGGATGGTGTTCAGGTGACGGTTGTGGGGCAATTATACTTAATGTTTGCCACCTTGCTTTATCTTGCTATGGACGGGCATTTAATTCTGATACGGGAAGTAATTAATAGCTTTCATGTCTTACCAATTGGAGTAAATGGTATTAGTCCCACCGGATATTGGATGCTGTTTAACTGGAGTAGTAAAATGTTTCTCAGTGCAGTAATGATGGTATTACCAGCCATTACTGCATTATTAATGGTGAATGTCAGCTTTGGTGTTATGGCAAAGGCTTCACCACAATTGAACCCATTTTCAGTTGGATTCTTAATTACTATTGTTCTGGGTTTCTCAATTATTTATGTGACATTTCCTACCCTGGTACCTTATTTTGTACAAATCATGGATGACATTTTTCAATTAGTGAAAGATATGCTCATTGTCAGTGCTGAATCTGCTGCTATTTCTTCTTCGGGAGTGAAGTAGTTATGGCAGAAAATGCAGATGGTCAGGATAAGTCAGAAGACCCCACGTCGAAAAAACAATCTGAAGCCCGCAAGAAAGGACAACTACCTCGTTCTAAAGAAATGACCACATTTTTTGGTTTATTAATGGCTATTATAGGTTTAATTATTTTTGCCAAAGATCTCATTGAAGTTATTACTGCAATTATGCGTACTAATTTTTCTATTGAGCGGGAGGTGTTATTTGACTCTCAACAATTAATTCTAATTTTTAAACCTGAACTTTCTAAAATGATGTTTGCATTGATTCCTTTTTTTCTGATTGTGGTGATTACAGGTATTTTATCCAGTGCTTTGTTAGGAGGATTTAATTTTAGTACAGAAGCTATGGGTTTTAAATTTAGTAAATTAAATCCTGTAAAGGGTATAAAAAAAATATTTGGCAAACAAGGCCTTGTTGAATTAATTAAAAGTATATTAAAGATTGGCCTATTAGGGGGTATTGCTATTTATTTTCTCTGGGCTGCCCGGTTTGAACTATATGGTTTATCTCAGGAACTTTTCCCCGATGCCTTCGTGCATGCAATGGAATTAATATCCTGGCAATTTTTATTAGTCACCCTGGGTATGATAGTGGTTGTGTTAATTGATGTTCCATATCAAATATATACACATACTGAACAATTAAAAATGACTAAACAGGAAGTTAAGGATGAAACTAAGAATACCGAAGGAAATCCAGAAGTAAAAGGACGTCAAAAACGTATACAGCTTGAAATGGCTATGCAGCGTATGATGGGTGATGTACCTAAGGCCGATGTTATTATTACTAATCCAACTCATTTTGCTGTTGCCTTGCAATATGAGCCAGAAGGTACAGGAGCCCCTGTTTTGCTAGCCAAAGGTGGTGACCTGGTTGCTTTGCAAATTCGTAATGTGGCTAAGGCCCATGAAATACCCACGCTGGAAATTCCACCCCTTTCTCGTGCTATTTATTATGCTGTAGAAATTGGAGATGAGATACCTGCAGGCCTGTATGTTGCTGTAGCACAAATACTGGCCTACGTTTTCCAGTTAAAAAATGGTGAAGTAAGTGAAAGTGAGAAGCCTGATTTATCGAATTTACCTATTCCTCCAGAATTGAGACGATAAAAATTACAAAAAATCAATATTAATGCTTGCTAATATAGGAGAGTAGATATATACTAGCTCCAGTGAATAAGAAAGCTTACTTAGATAAGCTTATTACTAACAACACACATTAAACACTTATTTTAATATTTTGGAGAGTATAAAATGAAAAAATTATTAATCGCTGCAGCAATCGCCGCTACTACAGTTTCTATGTCAGCCAACGCATTTTGGGATGATGGAAATAGTAACACAAACTGGAATGGTGGTGGTTACAACAACATGAATAACAATGCTTATGGCAATGGTTATGGTAATGGTTGGGGTGATGGTTCAGGTGATGCAGACATGGATGGTGATGTAGAAATCACAATTAAGGCAAAGGGTCGTGGTCGTGGTAAAGGAAATACTCGCGGTTCAGGTAATAGTAATTTTTCTGGTAATGGTTACAATAACTGGGATAATCGCCTTCAAAGCTATGGTGATAACCGCTACATGAATAATAGTGGTCCTTATGGTTATGCTCCACAAGCACCTATGGCTGCTCCTCAAATGATGGCTCCTATGGCACCAAGCCCAGAAGCGAAAGCTCGTTTTGAAGCACAGCAGAAAAGAATGCAGGAAATGCAAAAGCAGCAACAAGCTAAAATGCAAGCAGCTCGTCAAGCTTATGAAGAAAGAATGAAGCAATGGTCAGCTCAGGCTCCAGTTGCTCCACAAGCACCTGTTGCTAAGTAATTTCAAATAATAATAAGCTAAGCAATTTGCTTAGGTTTGATATTTGAAGAGAAAATCCCGTAGCAGAGAAATCTGTTACGGGATTTTTTGTTTATAAGCATAACCCTGATAAACAGGAGCAGGATAAGTCTCTTATAATCAAATATTTAATTAATTTCTTTGTATAGATGTATTAAATATTTTCATTAAGAGACTAAATTAATCTACTGTTTGTACCATCTTTCCCGCTTAGCTTTATCAACTTTGTTTGGATAACGAGACTTTCCCAGGCTGCCGTTATAGCGCCCCAAAGCACGAAATAAATTACCTTTTTCTATTTTTAAATAATAGCTGAGAATTGTGCAGCCAAACCTTAAGTTGGTTTGTATGTTAAATAGATTATCTTTTGGGTGGCCAATTTCTTTTAACCAGAAGGGCATGATTTGCATAAGACCCCTGGCACCAACGCTGGAAATAGCAAAGGGCTTAAAATTACTTTCTACCTGGATGACTGATAGTACTAACTCCGGTTCAAGATCTGCACGGCTGGCTTCGCGATGAACATTTTTTAAAATTTCCATGCGCTCCTGGGGATCAGGGACTTGTTTGGTCATTCGTGTAGACATATCCAATAACCAGACTTCTGCATCAAATCTATCAGTGAACCCGGAGGTATCTTCAATAGCTTCTTTAAGTAAATGCTTTAATTCAGCATCTATCTTGGTGCGATAATCAATGGCTTGTGCTGATGATGCTATTACTGATAAGAAAAGTAACAGGCAATAATAAAATTTATAAGTCTTGAATGTACTGTACAATATCATCAATAGCTATCTCTTTGGCTTCACTATCTGTACGTCCTTTAAATTCAAATACACCCTTATCTAAACTTCGTTCACCTATGACGATGCGAAAGGGGATACCTATGAGTTCTACATTGGCAAACATGACACCGGGGCGTTCTTTACGGTCATCATATAGTACTTCAATACCTGCTGCAGTTAAATCACTATAAAGCTGATCAGCTGTTTCTCTGACTCGCTCACTTTTATGTAAGTTCATAGGAATAATGGCGACTTTAAAAGGGGCAAGTGCAGCGGGCCAAATTATCCCTTTATCATCATGATTTTGTTCAATGGCTGATGCAACAACACGTGAAATACCTATACCATAACATCCCATAGCCATGATTTCTGCCTTGCCATTGCTATCTAAAATGCTGGCGTTCATAGCAGATGAATAGGTTTTACCTAATTGAAAAATATGACCAACTTCAATACCCCGTTTAATACTGAGATGGCCTTCACCATCCGGGCTGGGATCACCATCCACAACGCTGCGAATATCTTCTATGTCAGTAAAACGGGTATCTCTATTCCAGTTGACTCCGGATAAGTGTTTGTCATTGGTATTAGCTCCACAGATAAAGTCACTGCACACTGCAGCGCTGCGATCTACAATAATTGGAATAGAAAGTCCAACGGGTCCGATAGAACCGGCATCACAACCGGCAGCTGTTTTTATTTCATTTTCATCAGCAAAACAGAACGGCTCTGCAATAAACGCTAATTTTTCTGCTTTAAGCTCATTTAATTCATGATCGCCTCTTAATACTAATGCAACGACATCAGATTCACATTCTTCGCTGGCTCTGACTAATAAGGTTTTTAGTACTTTATTTGTAGAAACCTTTAAAAACTGGCTGACTTCATCAATAGTTTTTTGCTGGGGTGTATCAATAGTTTTTAATGCTTCAGTTGCTTCTGCACGTTGTTCTAAAGTAATAGCTTCCGCCAGTTCGGTATTGGCGGCATAATCACTTTTATCACTAAATGCAATAGCATCTTCTCCTGAGTCAGCTAGTACATGAAATTCATGGGAAGCATTTCCACCAATGGAACCTGTGTCTGCATCTACTGCACGAAACTCCAATCCCATACGGGAAAATATACGTGAATAGCAGTCATACATTTTTTTATAGGTGCTTTGCAGACAATCCTGAGAACTGTGAAAAGAATAAGCATCTTTCATAATAAATTCCCGGGAACGCATAATTCCGAAGCGTGGACGAATTTCATCACGAAACTTGGTCTGAATCTGATAAAATATGACTGGCAACTGTTTATAGCTTTTTAATTCATCACGTACCAAATCGGTAATAACTTCCTCATGAGTCGGCCCAACACAAAATTCACGATTATGTCGATCTGTGACACGTAGTAATTCAGGACCATATTTTTTCCAGCGACCTGTTTCTTCCCATAATTCTGCAGGTTGAATGGCTGGCATTAATAATTCCAGTGCCTGTGCATGATTCATTTCTTCACGCACTATGGCTTCTGCTTTACGTAATATGCGTAATCCAAGAGGTAACCATGAATAGAGTCCTGAAGCGAGTTTTCGAATCATGCCGGAGCGAAGCATTAACTGGTGGCTGATTATCTGAGCATCGGCAGGGGATTCTTTTAAAGTCGGGATAAAGTACTGTGAACTACGCATAATGAATTATTTTCTCAAGGTTGGAGGAATAAGTGGAAATATTAAAATCAAGTTGATTAATTTTTTGATTGCTTATTTTAACCTAAAATATTTTTTTATCCCAATAATAAAGTACTTAGTTACTCATAGAAACATAAAATCAATATATTATTAGTTATTAATAATATAACAATATATTTATAAGCTAAAATAACTTAAAAGTTTTATATACTTTTGGTCTTTTTTAATTTAATATCTTATACTGAAAATTAATAATAATAACTAAAAAAAGATTATCCATGGGTACTTTTTAATATCTATGCGATTACTCATGATAAATAATCAAATCACACAATTAGCTAAAAGGTATCAAGTATGTATAGGCGTTTAAGCAGCATATTTATTCTCAGTGTTGGGCTCTTATCGGTAGGAAATGTATTTTCCAGTGAGATTATTTCAGTGGGTTCCAATAATGAAACAGACAAGGTTTATCTTGGGGGAAGTGTTATACCATATAAGGAAATTACCTTATCAGCACAAATGCCTGGTCGCATTGAATTTCTAGCAGGTAATGAAGGAGACTCATTTGAAATGGGGTCATTACTGGTGACATTAAGTGATGAAGATCTCATGGCAAAGCGAAAATCAGCTGTGGCTCATTACGATCAAGCCGTAGCTGGCCTGCAAAACTCTCAGGTTCAATATAATAGGGAACTATGGTCCCCACAAAGTGAAAATGCTACCCAGATGCCGGGTATGGGCATGCCGGGCATGTTTGACCAGATGTTTACCAAGCAAATGGGTGACTCTATGGGCTATGGAGACACTGATGTGCAGCGTCAGGCAGATCTTTATAATCAAAGTTCCTCTGTTAATCAGGCTAAATCCGGTGTAAAAAGTGCCTTATCTGCTATTAATGAGATAGATGCTAAAATTCGTGATACCCGTTCAATAGCACCTTTTAAAGGGACTATTATCAAGAAGATGGTTGAGGTTGGAGATACTGTACAGCCTGGAATGCCATTAATTTCCTATGCAAATATGGATTATATTCGAATTCGCACAGCAATACCGGTACGCTTGGTTTCTGCTCTAAAAGTAGGTGATACCGTCAGTGCTTATTTAGATGCTGAAGGTCGAATGATTCCGGCTAAAGTGGCGCAGATTTATCCCTTGGCTAATAATAGTAAGCATACAGTAACAGTTAAGTTTGATTTACCTATTGGTACTCGTGGTGTACCTGGTATGTATGCTGAGGTGGCTATTCCTACTAAAAACAAACCTATAAGCTCCATTATTATTCCAAGAACCAGTATTTTGAAACATATGGGCAGCTTACCCAGTGTATTGGTTATGAACAATAATAATGTTGCAGAATTACATGTTATTCGTTTAGGTAAGAAAGTGGATGGTGGAAAGTCTTATACGGTTCTTTCAGGCTTAAAGCCGGGTGATAGAATTGTGGATCACCCACCAAAAGGCTGGAAACCGGGAAATCCTATTAAATAAGAGCTGTCAGCAAATAAAAATGTGCTGCTGTCGCTTTGCAAACATGTTTTTCCTGCAAATAAGACAGAGGTACTCTTTATTTGCTCATGGCTGTTTTATGTTTGATAAGAGCCTTTTTATAGCATTAAAATAATTTACCTACTCAGTTTTATAATAGAAAGTAGGAAATAACGTTAAATCAGTATGTCTGTAAGATATACATAGACAACATGAGTGATTTTAGTTATATGGATAATTCAAAAACAAAACAGAATTTGGGTCTGGCTGGAAATCTAGCGCGAACTTTTATGCATTCCCCTCTAACCTTGTTGGTTCTGATTGCAACTTATGCGATTGGTATTGCAGGCTTTATAGCAACACCAAGACAGGAAGATCCGCAAATATCAGTACCTATGGTTGATGTTTTTGTCAGTTATCCAGGGGCATCAACAGAACAAGTAGCTTCTTTAGTAGCTGATCCATTAGAACGAATTATGAGTGAGATTCCCGGGGTAGATCACGTTTATTCAGCCTCTACACGTGATCAGGCTATCATTACAGTGCAATTTGAAGTTGGTGAAGAAATGGGGACTTCATTGGTTAAGCTATATGATAAGTTGGCATCAAATATGGATATTATTCCTCCCGGTGTTTCTGAACCTTTGGTGAAGCCCAAAGGTGTCGATGATGTGCCAATTATGACTTTGACCCTATGGTCGGACTCATTAGATGATGCTGCTTTGAAGTTGATCGCTCTGGATGTTATGCAGGAAGTAAAAGAAATTCCTGCTACCAGTAAAAGCTTTGTCGTCAGCGGTCGTCAGGAACAATTGAGAATTGAAGTAAAGCCTGAGCGGTTAGCGGGTTACGAAATTACACTAGAGCAGATAGCCGGTACTATAATGACGGCAAATAGTGAGAAAACAGTTGGTAATATCGAGTCTGGTGAAAAAAACTTTAGCCTCTATACGGGGGCATTCTTACATAACTCACGAGAAGTAGAGAGCCTGGTCGTAGCAATGCATGATGGAAATCCTGTTTACCTCAGAGATATTGCTGATGTTTATCATGGCCCGAGTGAAGCTCATAAACTTGTCAATTTTTACACAGGTGCTGCCAGTATAGAAAAGAAAAGTGCTAATGGCTTGCCGGCGGTGACATTAGCCATTGCTAAGAAAAGTGGTACTAATGGCGTCAGTGTTGTTGAGAAAATTTTAGAACGCGTTGAATCTATGAAGGGGCGTTTAATTCCAAGTAATGTGGAAGTAACTGTTACTCGAAATTATGGTAAATCAGCTCAGGATAAAGTTAATGGCCTAATGTTTAAGCTGGCTCTTGTGACAATCGCTGTGACCATATTAATTTTCTGGTTTTTAAATTGGCGTGCCGCTGTTGTTTGTTTTATTGTAATTCCTAATGTTATTTTAGTGACCACCTTTTTCGCATTAATTATGGGTTATACCATTGACAGAGTGAGCTTGTTTGCCTTAATTTTCTCTATTGGAATCCTGGTGGATGATGCAATTGTTGTGGTTGAAAATATGTATCGTCGCTGGGCAATGGATGGAGAAATCTCCGATGCGACCTCGGCCGATGCGGTGAGGGAAGTGGGTAACCCAACAATTCTTGCCACTTTTACCGTTATTGCTGCATTACTGCCTATGGGAATGGTCAGAGGTATGATGGGGCCATATATGGAACCAATACCTGCTCTGGGTTCTGTTGCTATGATGTATTCATTGTTTGCAGCCTTTATTTTTACTCCTTATCTGGCTCTTCGTTTTAAACCTGATATGGCTTCTTTACATAAGATGGAAGAAGTTGAACATCGTACAGTAAAACGTTTAGATGGCTTTTATAGAAGTCTGTTAAATAAACTCATAGAAAGTAAAATGGCAGGCAATAGTTTCTTGATTGCATTGTTTGTTGTTTTCTTTATCTGTACCAGCCTTTTTTACTTTAAGGCTGTTAAAGTAAAAATGATGCCTTTGGATAATAAATCTGTTTTTAATGTGGTGATTAATTTCCCTGCTGGTACGGCTCTTCCGGTAACAGCTAATCTGACCCGTCAAATGGCGGAAGAAGTGAGAAAATTACCAGAGGTAACGGCGATTCAATCCTATGTAGGTACTGCTGCTCCCTATGATTTTAATGGTTTAGTTCGTCACTATTACCTACGCCAGCAACCCTGGCAAGCTGATCTGAACGTGCAATTACTGCATAAAAAAGAACGTGATAGAACCAGTCATCAAATTGCTCTTGAAGTCAGAGAAATATTAAATGCTCTTGTTGCGGAAAAAGTTAAAAATGGTATTTATAAAAAAACTGATGCACCTAAGTTTCAAGTTGTAGAAATGCCGCCAGGTCCACCGGTTCTGCAGACCATGGTGGCAGAAGTATATGGTCCTACAGCTCAGGAAAGGCATGAAGTTGCAATGAAGCTGACTAAATTATTTGAACAGGCACCTTCAATTACTGATGTGGATAACTTAATTCAGAAGCCTTATGAAATCTGGAATTTCAAAGTGAATCGTGAGAAAGCAATTCGTTCAGGTGTGAGTGTTGATGCAGTGAACAAAACACTTGAAATGGCGATGGGCGGCTTTGTTTTAGGTGATATTAAGGATGGTTCTTTATTAGAGCCGACTATGATTGTTTTACAGTTGCCGATAGATATCAGAGCAAACTTTAATTATCTAAGCCAACTACCGGTTGGTACTGCTCAGGGTGGTAGTGTGCCTTTATCTGAAGTAGGTGTTTTTACCAAGGGATATAAAGAGCCAATTATCTACCATAAGGATTTAAGAGATGTTGAATTTGTGACGGGTGAAGTGATTGGAGAGTTTGCTTCCCCTATCTATGGTATTTTTGAAATAGAGGATATGCTTAAACTGGAAGAAAATTTAGGACCACGCAAGGAACAACTCAGTGGTACTTTTATGGGGCCTCCTAGTTCATCAGATATGCATCGCTTTAGTGGTTTTGAGTATACCGGTGAGTGGACAGTAACCTATGAAACATTTCGTGATATGGGTTTGGCTTTTGGTATTGCCATTTTGTTAATTTATATGTTAGTGGTGTGGGAGTTTGGTAACTTTATTTTACCTGCAGTGATTATTTCACCGATTCCTCTTACTCTTATTGGTATTATTCCGGGACATTGGATAATGGGTGCTGAATTTACCGCAACCTCAATGATTGGTTTCATTGCCTTAGCAGGTATTATTGTGCGTAACTCAATATTGCTGGTAGATTATTCTCGTCAGGAAATTTCTTTAGGCGTTGAAATTAAAGAGGCTATTATTATGGCCTGTATTACCAGAACCCGTCCTATTATTATTACTGCATTAGCACTGGTTGTTGGTTCAACAGCTATTTTATTTGATCCTATTTTCCAGGGTATGGCTGTTTCACTGATGTTTGGTGTTTTTGTTTCAACAATTTTGACATTAATTGTTATCCCTCTAGGTTGTTATAGTGGACGAGATGCATTCTGTCAGAATATGCGTGATGATCACCCTGATTATAATGTCTGCCTGGAAGAAAATAAAAAATCTAAAAATGATGATAGTTCAGGCTCATTTATTTGGATGATTATTGTAAGTGCATTTAACATTATTGTAACAACTGTGCAAATGTTATGGTGGGCTCTTCAGGGGCTTTATGCAGTTCTTTTTAAACGTAAAAAAGCGCCTGAAAATATAAAGCCGGCTGGTCAAACTGTCAATACTGCAGCGACTACAACGCCATCTGATAATGTTGTTACTGAAACTTCTGATAAATCAAAAATAGATAAATCAGATAGTAGTAAAAAAACAACTAATGCAGAAGATAAAGAAGTAGAAAAAAATCAGGAAGCTAATAAAAAAATAGTTAAAAAGAAGTCTGTCATTAAGAAGAAATCAGTTGCTACTCAGGCTTTACCTGATAAAAAGTCAGTTGTTAAAAAGGTTGTCAAGAAAAGTCGACGTGGGATTCAATTAAAAGGTGATTTGGATGATTGATTTGTTGTCCTGTTACACCTTAGCAGGATTTATAAGACGATCTGAAGTGAAATATTTATGGGGTTGAGCAATGATTACTGTTATAGGTAGCCTGAAAGGCGGGACAGGTAAAAGTACTGTTACTTTTAATCTGGCTGTCTGGCTGGCTTTAAATGATAATACGGTGAAAATCTTTGATTTAGATCCCCAGGCAACTCTAAGTGATGTGATTGATATTCGTGAAGAAGATGAATATGAACCATATATTACAGTGAGCAAGGCTTTTAATAAAATTAGTTCAGAAAAGGCTGATCAAATTTTAATAGACATAGGTACAGCTGATACCGATGCTATGGAAAAGGCAATAGCGATAACTGATCGAATTATTGTGCCAGTACCGCCAAGTCAGGCTGATATCTGGTCTACGCAACGTTTTATAAAAATGGTTTTGGACATTCGTGGAAAAAAGAAAATGCCGCAAATGTTAGGATTTGTTAACCGTGCAGATACTCACCTTGGTGTGAGAGAAACAGGAGAAGCAGAAGAAGCGCTTAAAATGTTACCTCATATTGATTTAATATCTACTCGCTTATGTCAACGTACAACTTATCGGCGTTCCTTTAGTGAAGGTCTTGCTGTATTTGAATTAGAGCCAAAAGGAAAAGCTGCTGCAGAAGTTAATAAGTTTGCCAGTATTGTTTATTCGTAATAAATTATTGTTAATCCTTAGCTTATCTATATATTAAGCTATTAGTAAGAATAAGGATTAATTTTAGGAGAGAGAAGTGCCTATAAAAAGGTTGTATAATAAATTAACATCAGATGAAGTCGCTACAGGCTTTGATTCAGATACTCTTTCTGATCGAAAAAAAGAAACTGATGTAAAAGGCCAGCGTTTACAATTAATTGTATATACAGCTCTATTTGCATTTATTATTTTAGCTGCTTATGGCTACTATCTGATTTTTAATTTAACACATGATATGCATGCTATGCGTAATGATGTGGGACAAATGACACAGGCTGTCAATAAAATGTCTGAATCTGTCAATGTTAATATGAAAGTTATTTCAAAAAATATGTTACTAATGCAGAGTAATATGCAGCTCATTGCGACAACAGTTTCTGATACTATGCCTATTATGTCTGATAATACGACACAAATGACTATGATTGCAAAGAATGTCAGTAATAGAGTGGATGGCATGAGTACTAATATTAGTACAATCAGTACTGGAATTGTAAGTATGCAGCGTGATATATGGAGTATGAATAATACCCTTGCCAATCCAAGCGAAGCCATGTTTGATGGAATGATTCCATGGGGTGGTAATTCAAGAAGAAATGCGAACTCACACGGTCCGATGCCTTTTCCTCGACCTGTCAGATAAAAGTAATTTATAATTCTAATATTTTATTAATTTAGTGGAGATCCCATGTTTTTTTCAGGTCCTAATGATGTACTTAAATCAAGATTAAAAAGTCTGCAAGAAAATCTGGCATCAGAAAACCCGATTCTCATTGATGCTGTTGATACTTTTCAGGAGCTCGATAGAATTGCCTATCGTTTAGGTTTACTTAATGATAATCAATCTTTTGCAACGACTATTTCATGGTGGCCGTTAATTTCAGTTTTAGGCACTTTTTCTGCAGGTAAGTCTTCGTTTATTAATACTTATTTAGGTGTTGATCTACAATTAAGTGGTAATCAGGCAGTAGATGATAAGTTTACGGTGATTAGTTATAGTCAGGAAGACAGAATCAGAACATTACCCGGCGTTGCTTTAGATGCTGATCCACGTTTACCTTTTTATCAAATTAGCGAGGAAATTGAAAAAGTATCAGCAGGAGAGGGCAGTCGCATTGACTCTTATTTACAGCTAAAAACCTGTAAGACAGATGCTCTTAAGGGAAAAATCCTTATTGACTCTCCGGGGTTTGATGCAGATGAACAGCGTAATTCCACCCTAAAAATTACTGATCATATTATGGATCTTGCCGATCTGGTTTTGGTTTTCTTTGATGCCAGACATCCGGAACCCGGTGCTATGAAGGATACGTTGGATCATTTAGTGAAACGTACCATTCAGCGCAATGATGCCGGTAAGTTTTTGTTTATTCTTAACCAGATGGATTCTACCGCTAAGGAAGATAATGCGGAGCAGGTAGTGGCAGCATGGCAACGTGCAATTGTATCCACAGGACTATCTACCGGTCGTTTCTATTGCATTTATAATGAACGCATTGCTCCTCCTATTGATGATGAGCATTTACGTAAACGTTATAAAAACAAGCTTGATATTGACATGAATGAAATTTTAAACCGTATGCAAGATGTTAAAATTGAACGTGTTTATCGTATTATTGGTACCTTAGAAAATATTGCCAATAAAATTGAACAATCTGCAGTACCACAAATTAAAACAGCCATTGCATCCTGGTCAAGTTCTGTTTTAAAAACTGATGCTGTTCTTTATACTATACTTATTGCATCTATCTTTGGATTTGTGAGTTATATGGGCTTTACAGATATGATTCTGGAAGAACTAGGTCGAAATGTAATTGCTCAGGGACTCACTGCTATTGTTGGCCTATCTGTTTTGGGCGCTATTCATTTTTGGGTGCGTGGAAAAGTTGCAGCGAGAATTGCTAAAACTTTACCAACAGATAATGGTCCTGGAAATATTGCTGCGGCCTTCCTAAAGAACACTGGTCCTATGTATAGTGTATTCTTTAAAAATCCAGCAGGCTGGGGTAGAAGAGCTCTGAAAGTTATTGATAATGTGAGAAATGAAGCTGATACTTTTGTTAAAACATTAAATGATGATTTTGCGGATCCCATGGGTCGTAAAGAAGCAGAAAAAATGAAAAACAGCGACTCATAATAAAGCTTTAATTTTTGATTAAAAAAAGCGATACTTAACAGTATCGCTTTTTTTTTGCCCAGGGACGGGCTTATACTGCGTAGCACATGGACAGCTACGGCATCCATGCCTCCCGCTGCATTTCCACCGTCCATGGTGGTCATGTGCGAGAGCAGTGCTTGCCCAGGGATAATCGTTAATTATTAACCTATAAAAATTGGAATAAATTTATGAATTTTGAAAAAGTATCCTTTGCTTTTTTTATTGTCTTTGCTTTGACCCTGAATTTTGGTTTTTTTATTGGGGATATCGATAATCCTGCACACCACCATGTTTATGAGTTATTTGCAGCTATAGTGATTAGCCTGATTGCAACAGTGATTAAATTAGGTGAGCGTTCTCAGATAGGAGCGGTTCTTTTGGCGACCAGTCTGGTCGCAGATATACACTTGATCGGTGCTGCAATTATTTGGGGATTTGCCGAACATGTTTCTGAGTCTGGTTTGACCCCGGATATGATGAGTACTATTGTATCCGTTTCAGGTGGTGCTCTAATTGCAAATATTACTTCTGTTATTCTATTAGTGGTTGAGACAGTAGTACATCGTCGTTAAACTATGAATAGCCTTATATTTCTTTTATTAAAACGTATTCGTTTACCTATTATTTTACTGATTTGCTCCTATGCAATTGTCATTATGGGATTTGTTTTAATTCCTGGTCAGGATGATCAGGGTAATGTCTGGTCTATGAGTTTTTTTCATGCTTTTTACTTTGTCAGTTTTATGGGGTCAACCATTGGCTTTGGTGAAATTCCATATGAATTTACTGATGCACAAAGAATGTGGACTGTTTTTAGTATTTATATATCTGTAACTATCTGGTTATATAGCATTGGTGCAGTTTTAAGTGCCTTACAAAATCCTGCTTTTAAAAAGATTCTCAAAGAAAATGAATTTGAAAAGAAAGTTAGAGCTATAAAAGAACCCTTTTATTTAATTTGTGGCTATGGTGATACGGGAAAAGTCCTGGCTCATGAATTATCGCAGCATAATATTTTATCTGTAGTTATAGATATTGACCAGGAACGGATTGATAATTTACAAATTGACGAGCCTGATATTGATATACCTGCTTTGGCTGCAAATGCCTCTTTTCCAAATGTTTTGGAGGCTGCAGGTTTGACTCATAGTCATTGTAAAGGTGTTATTGCCTTGACAAATAAGGATGAAATTAACTTAAAAATTGCGATTACGGCGAGACTGCTTAGTAAAAAACGAATTATCGAAGATAAAGATTTAATGATAATTTGTAAAGCTGAATCAAATGAAGCTGAAGCCAATATGTCCTCTTTTGGTACTAGTCATATTATTAACCCTTTTGAACTATATGCAAGACGGTTGGCATTATCAGTCCGTTCTCCCAGTGCTTATCTGGTCTATGAATGGCTGACCAACGCATATCACAATGTAAGAGATGAGCCAATTATCCCGCCAAAAGGTACCTGGGTTATCTGTGGATATGGTCGTTTTGGAAAAGCCATTGCCCGACACCTTAATTATGTAGGAATAAAAACGAAGATAATAGAGGCTACACCGGAAAAAACAAGTTCACCTGAAGGAACGATTAAGGGTAGGGGGACAGAGGCAATTACTTTACGTGAAGCGAAAATAACAGATGCAGTAGCTATCGTGGCAGGGACAGATAATGATGCGAATAATTTATCTATTATTATTACGGCTCAGGATGAAATGAAACGAAGCCATAATACCTATAATAGAAATAAAGAATATAGTGAACTTTATCAGTTAGCACATTTTCAAGATAATATGGAAAAAATACAGCTTGAAAAAAATAAATTATTTACCATTGCCCGGCAGAATTATAGCCGTAATAAACATGTATTTAATCAGGCTGATTTAGATTTTATTATGCAGCCAGCAGGTATTATTGCTGGAGAAATTCTTTCTATTATTAAAACTCCGTTGTTAAAAAACTTCTTGTTATTAGCTAGAAGACAAAAAGACGCATGGGCAAATTTATTAATTAGCCGAATCAGTAATTTTATAGAACATGATATTCCCACCACCTGGACAATAGAAATATCAGAAAAACAGACACCGGCAGTTATGCCTTTTATTGATAATCAAGAGGTTTCTATACGACAATTATTGGTTTCACCCAGAAACCGAGAAGATCAATTAAATTGTATAGTTTTATTAGTTCATCGAAAAAACCAGAGAGGACATAGGACTGTTTACAATAAATCTACAGATACTTATATCATCAATAATAAGCATAAATTCAGAGAATTTAATGATATTTTGTTACCTGAAAATGATTTTTTATTGAAAAAAGATGATCAATTATTGATTTGCGGTGATAAACAAAGCATGGATTTAATGCAAAGAAGTATAAGTAATATCAATGTTTATAATTATATTTTTACCGGGAATGAATTACCCGGTGGATATTTCTGGCAATGGTTGTATAATAGAAAATCAAAGCAGATAAAAATATAAGAATAGAGAGAAATTTGATGAAATATTTATTGACAATTTTATTGATAAGTGTGTCATTTGGCTCTATGACTGTTTCTGCGAGCGATCTCTATAGACAAAATGTATATATGTTTCCTGATGAAATTATTAATAATTTTCAGCAAGATTGCTCTAATAACGTGCCTGTAAAGCCATCTAAATTCTATTACCCAGATCAAAATCAGCCGAATTTTAGACCTCAGCAACAGCAACAAAACACACCATCTTTTAAACGTTTTTCTAACAATGTTGCTTATGTCTCTGATCTTTATGAGTCTCAATCTGAAAATGTCCGCTCTTATCGTTCGATGACATATCCAAATAATAGCAGAAGACATATAAATACCAATTATGTTAATAAACAAAGCAATCAATACTTGTTAGAAGAGAGCGAAAGATTTACTAATAATTTCCCAATTAACAGAAATCATCAACCCTCTCAACTATTATATGCAAGTGATCTTGAGCCAAAAAAATATTCAGGTACAAGCTATAGAAATAATAATCAATACATTCAAAGAGAACAAATACGTTATATTCCAGTTCCGGTTTATGTCTACAATAAATCTGATGATATCCATCGCAGTGAATATTCAACGAACTATAGTGTAAGAAATAGATACAATTCACCTATAAGCAGACTTGAACGCCATAATATTGATTTTGATCCTTATTCAGATGTTGATCTTTCTGATGAAGTGTATTTACAAAATAATAATATTGATCTGTATGATTACGATGGCTTAGAAAATACATCATTACCAGAATTTGGTGTTTTTTCTTCCCTGAAAAATCAGTATTTAATGGATAATGTGATTGACAAATATAGTCATTTTTCAGCAAATGATGACTTTAACCAGCCTAGAAGTCTGTTAAAATCAAACTTTCCAGCCAATAATCTCTTTTCAGATTTTCCATATAACTTAAATCCCTAAGTTAGGAATGTTCAAAAAACTTTATAAATTAAATGGTTTTTCTATATAGCCTTCTATATAAATATTGCGCCTATTTAACTTGAAAATGTTTTCAAGATAAGGCTAATATCGATAAAGTTAACAGAAGCTAAAGGAAAAACGATGCCAACATTCGTACGCACAGAAAAGTGTGATGGTTGTAAAGGTCAGGACAGAACAGCCTGTATGTATATCTACCCCATGACTTAATGAAGCTTGACAAAGACGGTTTAGAAACTGGTCATGCAAAACCACACAAACCTGGCATTGTAAGAAAGTTGAGCACGTTGGTATCGTTGATAAGTCAGTCTTAATGAAGTAATTGACGTGAGACAAATTCAATAGAATTGATTTAAAGATGTAAAAAGGGCCCGAATATCGAAAGATATTCGGGCTTTTTTGTTTATAGGATATAATATAGAGATAATTCTCGTAACTACTCACTCTAAATTTAACAAAAGTCTTATGATTGCTTGTTTTTAGTACTTAGAACTGTCTGCACCCAAAAGCGGGCATAGCAAGCGTAGCGAGTTTTCTAAATTCTAAAAATAAGTGAGCATAAGGCTCAACTGTTATTTGTTAATCAATACGCTGAGTAGTTACGAATTTTCTTAAATAGGATTAAATAAAAACTATGCTGTTAAAATTATTTTATTTGAATATTACGTTTTTTTTGTTACTTTTGATCTCTTCATGTAGTTATTATGCTCCACAAAGATATACGATTGAAACTAGTACTCATAGTCCAAATCAATGTCTATTTAATGAAAATCAAACGGCTATTGATAGTCGCTCTATAAATATCATTTCCTGGAATAGTCTGGCGGGCTGTCGTCAGACGATGAGAAATTTAGCTGCTTTGACTTTTTGTAGTCAGGCTCAGGCCAATCAGTCTTTTTTAGAGCTGACAAAAAATAGAGATATATTGATAATTCAGGAAGCTTTTATGGATTCTGAAATGCGCCAGACTTTGAAAAATCTGGGTACACAATATTCATGGGATATGGGAATTAGTTATATTCTTGATCAGAAAAAAGATATCCCTACGGGGGTTTATACGGTAGCAAATGCGCAGGCACTATCAGCATGTTCACAAAGAAGCAATGATGTTCTTTTGCCAACACCCAAAGCTATTTTATTTACGACATATAATTTATCTGATGGGGAACTAACAACTAATGAAAAATTATTAGTTGTTAATGTTCATGCAATACTAATAAGTCAGAGTTCTCTTTATGCACAATTAGACAGAATGGCAAAAAAAATGTCCAGGCATGAAGGCCCCATTATCTTGGCGGGTGATTTTAATACGATGACCGAAAATAGCTATTTGAAGTTAAAAAAAATTGTTGGCGCTATTGGTATGGTGGAAGCAACAATGGAGAAAAAGGATGATCATCGTGTTACATCAATGTTGGGCCAGGCCTATGATTTCATTTTCTATAAAAAACTCAGGCTTATACGTGCAAATTCTATTGATTTGGCAGAAACCAGAATAGGTAAAACATCCGATCACAATCCAATTTTTGCTGAGTTTCAAGGCATTAATGTCAAACCATAAAGCTAAAGTCGAAGGAGGTATCAACAACTCGAACTTTATTTGTAATATTGCTTTCCTTGACAATTAGTGATTGATTGACTTTTATCTGCCTGGTATCGCTTAACATCCTGGTTAAAGGTTTTTCCATTGTTATAAAACTGCTGTGATAGCTGATGTATATCATTATTGAGTTGATTATAATGATCAACAGATTGTTGATTATGTAAATCTACTTCGTTATTCATATCAGTCCTATCCTGAACTAATTGAGTTATTTCCTTTTGCAAAGAGATCAGTTGATTTCTTTGCGTATTCAGCTGTTTTTCAGTTTTAGCTAAAAGTTGTATATTTTTATTACATTCCTGAAACTCTGCTTTTGTAAAAGTTTTATTATTAACAGAAGAATTCCCTGATACACCTTCAGCCGTGCTGGAAGTGACAATACACAGACTTAGTATAGAGCCGTAAAATAGATTCTTTATATAGATACTATGTTTCAAAATGAATTCCTGATTTATAATGTTTTATTATTTTGTAAAAAACTCTTTGTAAGGTATTACTTTTACTTAATCATTGCAATTATTTTAAGAAATAACGAGATCATTTGTTAAAATTTGTTACTTGATGAATCTACCTTTTTGATTTATTATAATGCTCTAATATACAAATATAGTGAGTTACAAATGTCTGAAAGACCTATAAGTCAAATTCCTCCTATAGAGGGAAGTTGTAGTGCAAGAGAAGTCTTTGCATTGAAAGCCCTTGGGGATAGTATGGAACCGGAGTTTAAACATGATACGGTTTTAATCATTGATCCTGAGGCTGTGGTTAAAAGTGGTGCCTATGTTATTGGTAAAGTAGAGGGTGAATTCATTTTCAGACAATTCATGATTCATAATGATAAGTTTTATCTGCAACCACTTAATGAACTCTATGAAACAATAGAAATTTCCGGACTTGATATGCTGGAAGGGGTGGTAGTACAGGCAGGAAATAGAAGAAAAGACATGAAAAAATATACTTATGCGTAAGTGCTAAAGTCGTATCCTCCCCCTTCCCCTAATAATAAGAGAAGAGGAGGATAAGAAGTATATTACACCCTCTATTACTTCACGGGATAAGCTTTTATGGTATCTAACTTCCAGATATCCCTATTATAATCATGCATCGTTCTATCAGTTGAAAACTTACCGCTACAGAGAGTATTCATAATACTCATACTGGTCCAGCGTTCTTTATTTTTCCAGACTTTTGATGCCTGTTCCTGAGCTTTGATATAAGAATGAAAGTCTGCAGCTGTCATCCAGGGATCATGTGGATCTCTGATGGAGTTGACAATATCACTAAATAAATTAGGCTCAAAGGGATTAAAGTAACCAGAATTAATAATATCCAGGACATTAGACAAGTCCTTATCATGATTAATTATATAGTTCGGATCGTATCGTCCTCGAGATTGCTCCACTTCATCAGCAGTTAAACCAAATAAGAAAAAGTTTTTATTGCCAAGCTCTTCTCTGATTTCAATATTTGCCCCATCCAAGGTTCCAATAGTGAGCGCACCATTCATCATAAACTTCATATTACCAGTACCGGAGGCTTCTTTTCCTGCGGTTGATATTTGCTCGGAAAGATCGGTGCCCGGGCAAATCACTTCCATAGCAGAGACATTATAATTAGGAAAGAAAGCAACTTTAAGTCGTGGGCCGACATCGGGATCGTTATTAACCACTTCTGCGACATTATTAATTAATTTAATAATTAATTTTGCCATGGCATAACCGGGAGCTGCTTTACCACCAATTAAAACACAGCGGTTTGCCCAGTTTTTAGTATCACCGGCCTTGATACGATTATATAAATGAATTACATGTAAAATATTTAATAATTGTCTTTTATATTCATGAATTCGTTTTACCTGAACATCAAATAGAGCACTGGTGTTAAAATCAACCTGGCATTGTGTTTTTACTAATTCAGCCAGTTTGGTCTTGCTGATTTTTCTAATTTTTTTCCACTGTGTGCGAAACTCTTTATCATCTAAATGTGTTTCTAACTTCTTTAATTGAGCTAAATCAGTAATCCATTGATCACCAATAGTCGCTGTAATTAATTTACGTAATTCAGGATTACATCCAGCTAACCAGCGTCTTGGTGTAACACCATTGGTTTTATTATTAAATTTCTCCGGCCATAATTGATAAAAATTATAAAACAGACCTTTTTTTAATAATTCTGTATGCAGGGCTGCAACACCATTAACTGAAAAGCTTCCGACAATAGCCAGATAAGCCATACGCACATGAGATACAGGGCCATCTTCAATAATAGACATCTGCTGCAGGCGATTGGTATCACCAGGCCAGTGCATGGCAACTTGTTTTAGAAAACGGGCATTGATTTCATAAATGATTTGCAGTAAGCGGGGTAGTAATGATTCAAATAAGGGTACAGACCACTTTTCTAATGCCTCAGGCAGTAAAGTATGATTGGTATAGGCCATCGTTTTACCAGTAATTGCCCATGCATCATCCCAGCTTAAATCATGCTCATCCATCAATAAGCGCATAAATTCAGCAATGGAGATAGTCGGATGTGTATCATTGAGCTGGAAGCAATTTTTTTCAGCAAAATTACTGAAATCATCATGCTTTACTAGCCATTCCCGAATAACATCCTGCAAACTGGCAGAGGCTAAAAAATATTGCTGGCGCAGGCGTAATTCTTTACCATTTTCACTGGCATCATTAGGGTATAAAACCATAGTGATGTGTTCAGCTGAGTTTTTGTCTGCAACGGCTTCTGTATAACTACCGGAATTAAATTCATCCAGATCAAACTCATCAGTCGCCGCCGCTTTCCACAGGCGTAAGGTGTTTACAGTACCATTTTTAAAACCTGGAATGGGTGTATCATAAGGTACAGCTAAAACATCACGAGTGTCTACCCAGTGAACTTTAGTATCACTTGCATGATTATGATAATATTCTGTATGCCCACCAAACTTTATACGTTGTGTGTATTCAGGACGTTCTATTTCCCAGGGGTTGCCATCGAGTAGCCAGTGATCGGTATCTTCTACCTGCCAGCCATCGTTAATTCTTTGTTTGAACATGCCGTACTCATAGCGCAACCCATAACCTTTAACCGGAAGTTGTAAGGTAGCACAACTATCCAAAAAGCAGGCGGCTAAGCGGCCTAAACCACCATTACCCAAGCCGGCATCCTGCTCGGTTTCAACCAGTACTTCCAGTTTCAAGCCCATATTGTGAAATGATTCTCTGACTGCCTCATTCAAATCCAGGTTTAGTGTAGCATTGCTGAGTGCTCTCCCCATTAAAAACTCTAGAGAAAGATAATAAGTACGCTTACAATCACTATCCTCATAGGCATAGTGAGTATTTCTCCAGCGTTCCATCAGACGATCACGCAAAGTAAATGCTAATGCTTTATAAGGATAATGGCTTGACTCACAACTTTTGTCTCTACCCAGAGTGTGGCTATAATGTCCCTTAAAGCTCTCTGTTAGAGATGCAGAGTCCATTCCTAATGGAGGTAGGTTAGTTAAGTCTTCTATTGATTTACACTTTGTCATAAGTATTCTATGGTCCTAATCTTAATATATTTTTTAAGGTGATTTATTTTTTAGAGAGATTTTTTTTGAGAAGGCCATGTTGTACGGCCATAACAGCAGCTTCTACTCGGGAATGTATATTTAGTTTTCTCAAAATTGCTTTAACATGTAATTTTACCGTACCATCAGAAATTTCAAGGTTACGTGCAATCACCTTATTACTTTGTCCTTCGGCCAGTAAATCTAAAATTTCAGTCTCTCTTGGTGTTAATTCAGAAAATGGACTGGGTTCTGGCTCTGGTAAAGAATGTCCCTGAACAACTTTGGCTAAAATGGGCGTGAGATCAGGTGCAACCACTGTTTTACCTGCATGGATGTCTTGTAGTGCAGTGACTAATTCATCTGGCTGCATTCCTTTAAGTAAAAAGCCTTGTGCACCACATTGTAATGCCTCAATTAAATCACTTTCATCATCAACTGTTGTTAAAATGGCAATAGGCATTTTTTCGCCTTGTTCGCGCAGGCTTTTTAATACTTCGATGCCATCCATATCAGGCATGCGCATATCCAGTAATATCACATCAGGTTTTTTTTCACTGACTATTTTTAAGCCTTCCTGACCACTACCGGCACTGGCTACTACTTCAATACCCATTCGCTCGAGCAAGCCCTGCAGGCCGGCACGAAATAGTGTGTGATCATCTATTAATAATACGCGCATATATTTATCTTATTTGTTATTCTAGGTTAAAATTAATTATCATTAACTGATATATTAAGGTTTAGGGAAAAAACTTAACGGATTTTTCAATGATAATCTGATTCGGGAATGTTAACAGAATTTGAGTTCCCTCTCCAGTCTCTGCATCAATTGTTATTTTACCACCAATTCTAATTGCCCGTTCTTCCATAACACTGAGACCGATATGTTCACCTAAACTATTACTGAGTTTTTGATTTTTTAGGCCAATACCATCATCTTCAATTAATATCTGATTTAAATTTTTGGAACTACGAGCCAGGATTCTGATGGTTCTAGCCTGACTATGTTTACGTACATTGGCGAGGGCTTCCTGGACAATTCTAATGACTTGAAATTCCTGTTCAGATTTTAAGTCATTAGACCATTCATTCTGAAAGAAAACTGAAATATCACAATTAGATTTAAAGTCAGATATTAGTTTTTCGATTGCTGGAATTAAGCCCTGTTTATCCATTGGAGCTCTAAAATGTGTAATGAGTCCACGTACTTCTCGATAGGCTTCATCGATACTTTCATGTAAGCGGGTGACTTCCTCTCGGTCAATAGTGATATTTTCGAGAATGTTTTCTTCTAATATGGATACCTGAAAGCGTAAACTGGCTAATGTTTGAGCCAGAGAATCATGTAATTCATGAGCTAAAAGGGTTCTTTCCTTCATGATGGAATGTTGTCGAGAATCTTTATCAAGGCGGGATTTTTCAATTGCCATACCCAGATGTTTACCAATGCTGGTTAATAATTCTGATAAGCCGTCAATTTGATGAGCATTAGGTTTATCAATAAATAAGTTAAAAATACCCAGATTTGTCCCCTGATGTTCTAATGGCACAGCAATAATCTCTGCATCACTACCAGTAAATAGCTCAGTACCGGATAGTTTGCTGCAATTACTTACTGAAATACCACTTTCTACTGTTCCCTGGCTCAGAGATGTGCCACATAGACAGCGTTTAACCGGCACATAAAGCTCTTCCTTAATAAAGTCTGCATTAAGTCCCAAGGAGGCTACCATTTTTAGCTGTTGTTCACCAGCAGGATGGTCTTCAACGAGTAAACGTACTGTACCGGCTTTAGCATGAGTCAGGCTAATGAGTAATTGTAAAAAACGTGATAATAGATCATTCAGGTCTTTTGACTGGTTAATAGAAGTCGCCACTTCATAAAGAATATTAAGAGAGTGATTTTTTTCTTCTACTTTATGTGTTTGTTTATCCACTTCCTGTTGGAACTCAGCGGATAGCAACTGAAGCTTGTCACTTAGACCATTGATATCCAGTGCCAGTTTGGCAAATTCTCCTTTTTTTGGCATTGGAAGGCGTGCCGTATAATCTTTATTTTTCATCAGTAATGACCAATTACGCAAATGAATAAAGGGAGTGATTAGGTCATGTCGAATTAAAAAGGAAATCCTGAGGATAATAAATAAACCAAAGAGTAAAAAAATAAAATTAAGCCATAGTAAGAGACTATGGCTGTCAATAATTTGCTTGATACTAATATAATTTAATAAAGATATGGCAATTAATAGGCAGCCTAAACTGATAATAGGTAAAAAAAGACGACTATATTTTAAGCGTATGGGTTGCCGACTAAGTTTGTCTTCATTGTCTACATAATCTATTATCTGTTCGAGAGCCATGAAAATTATTCTGTTGGTGATTTAAAGTGCGGATCGTTGGGATTTTTAAAAATAAACTGCTTATCTTCACCTTCTATTTCTACATAATCAATTTCCATTCCATTAAGAATATCTAATAAATCATTGGCAACAATAATTTTGACGTCACGAACTTCATAAAGACTATCGCTTTCTTTTTGTTCATCAAAGCCCATTAAATACTGGAAACCATTATGACTGGCATGTTGGGTTACGGCAACTCTTAATGGGGAATCAGATCCACTGGATTTAATTTGTGCAGCAGCATCTTCGGTTAATTTTATCATTGTTATCCTAGTTATTTAGTAAATTTATTGCGATGACTGATCAGGTCTTTGCTTTGACCTTATGAATAAATTGTATAAAACGTTTTGCCCAATGGTTTTGACTGGTATCTTGTAGGTGAGCATAGCAAGCTAAAAGATTTTTGTATATTATCCCATCATGTTGACCATCTATGCCACTGCCACGATGAATTTTATATGCAAATTCTAATGGTTCAGTGATATTAACAAGATGTGAATAGTGAAATTCATGAGCAGAAATATCCTCGCTTGAGTTTTGCTTCTCTGTATCAGCAGGCCAGGGCATCTTTGAGGTTTCACTAAAACGAATTAATCCTCTTCCCTGTGGTGTTTCTTCCATTTGTGCATCTGCAGGAATAATACCCACCATTGCTTGCTTTTGATCTTTCCATAGAATATTCCGACAGAGGTACATCAGTCCACCACATTCAGCATATACAGCTAAGCCATTTTCAATAGCCTGATAGATGGAATTCCTAAAAGATTGATTATTATGCAGGGATTGTAAGTATTCTTCAGGAAATCCCCCACCTATAAAGAGACCATCAATATTTTCTGGTAACTGTGGATCACTTAAAGAATTCACGGCAATTAATTCAGCACCTGCAGCTTGTAGAGCCTCCAGATCTCCGGGGTAATAAAAACCAAAGGCATTATCATTAATGATAGCAACACGTAATGTTTTCTGTACTGTTTGAGGTTTAATATGAGCTATAATAGGAGGAGGTAATTGTACTGCTGATGGAAACTGACTGATGTTAATTATTTTGTCCAGATCTACCTGAGAAGATATGATTTTACCAATATCAGCAGTTTTTTTCTGCGCAGCATCTTCTTCATTACTGGGCATTAAGCCCAGGTGACGTTCAATGATTTCCAGGCTTTTATTTTTATGCACAGCACCTAAAACAGCCACATCTGTATAGTGTTCTATAACAGAGCGCAGCTTGGTTTCGTGACGAGAACCACCCAATTGGTTTAATATAACTCCGGCAATATTGATATCCCGATCAAAAGATTGATAGCCTAAAATCAAGGGGGCAATACCCCGGGTCATACCACGGGCATCCAGCACTAAGATAACAGGGGAGCCCAGCAGTTTAGCAATGGCTGCATTACTATTACTGCCATCTAAATCCAATCCGTCGTATAAGCCTTTATTACCTTCAATAATACTAATATCACAATGATCCATCTTGCGTGAAACTAATTGCAGGATTTCATTATCGGACATGGTGTTAAAGTCTAATGTATAACAGGGTGTTTGTGCCGCACAACCATGCCAGAGAGGATCAATATAATCAGGACCTTTTTTAAATGGTTGTACCTCTAGTCCTCTACTTTTTAAGGCTGATAATAAGCCAATGGTAATGGTGGTTTTACCGGATGATTTGTGGGCAGCAGAGATAAATAAAGGCGTAGAAGATATTGGCATGTATTAATAGATAGGGGCAAAGAGTACATTTTCAAGAAGGTTTAAGGCAAAAAAAAGGTCGCATAAGCGACCTTTTTATGATTTTGCTGTTAGCTTAACGCTTCCAGGCAGAATCTTTTTCATCATGAGCCATATCAAGGACTTCTACAGCCTTATTCATGAAATCATCTTTATAAGTTTCCAGCTGATGTCCGGCACCAGGATTATAGTAATCATCAGGGTGCATACCATTCTCATGCTCAAACTTAATAAAATCTCTTTGCATTTGAAGTAATTCTTGAATTAGTTCTGCTTTAGTGCTCATTAAAATCTCCATAGTACAATATGTTAAAACTTGGACATAATATATATGAGAAAAATTGAATATACTATATCTATAATGGGTAGTGCAGGCTGTTAAAGTTTAATAGCCGCCCTTACGCTTACTCTCTGGCAGTCCGGAAATACGTCCACCTTGCTTGCTCGGATCATTGGGAAACAAGGTATATAAGTCCTTAGAACCAATTTTTTCGCCCCAGGTAGAGCCCATTTCTTTTATCAAAGCACGTGTATTAGGTGCTTTACCACCATTATTGATGAATTGATCACGTAGGAAATTAATTAAATCCCAATGCTTTTCTGTTAACTCTAAATCTTCTTCAGCTGCCATTTGTGTTGCAAGACCTTCACTCCAGTCCGCGATATCGACCAGATATCCATTTGCAGTGACTTCAATTTCATTACCTTCAAAAGTGATCGCCATACTTGTCTCCATAATGTTTGCTAATAAAAAATCTAAACTAAGATGATATAACAGTTAAAAATAAAATGTATCTCTCAAAAGAGATAGTTTTAAAAATTATTTGTTAATCTTTATTGACAGCTGTAATTCCTTTTTGCGGGATAAAAAGACCACAACCATAAAGGTAATGATCCCCAATGCCTTTTTCCTGTAATAAAATAGACTCTTCTGATGTGATATCTGCAATCATCAGGCTTCTTGTTTTTATATAACCATCAGGTGTCATTAATTGATGTGATTTACCACATAGCATTTTTTGTACATTAACACCCATGGCCTTAATTTGCTGGTGAGCCTGATGAAGAAATGCTTCTTCATCATCATCGGTATCAGGAATATGAACATGGCGTGATACAATAGTTGTCATAGTACTAAGCAGGTATTGATCGGCCTGACCAAAGCTAAGAGGCTGTTCGTCAATATGGATTGTTTTATCAGTTAGTGAAAGTAGTTTATCCAATTTTGATTTTGGAATACGAATTTTTAAACGTGTTCGTCGTGATAATTGAATCATTTCATTTTCAAAATTATCTGCACGGGTCCAGCCATTACCGGATTGAGGTATATAAATATGCTGAATAGATGCCTTAGGTTCATTTTGCAACCAGGGCAATAAAGTTATGACTGCATCGGTCAGTAGCCATGCATGATCAAGTCTTATTTGCTTACATTTGACTTTAAAAGAAACATCGATGATGTTATCCGGTGCAGTAAAAGTTTGTTGTTTTTGTTCTTCATTCCAAAACATATTAATCTCAAATATCTTCTAAGTAACTTAAAATTTGCCCACCATCTTATTTGGTATTTTATGTTACCAAATAAGATGGTGGGCAAATTTCAAGTTTGGCTAAGGGCTATTAACTGGTAAATTTTGCTTCTAAATCGGTTTCCCATTCATCAGGTGTATCAGAATAGGGTGGTTTGATATCGATATCAAAAAACATTTCTCCCTCTTTTGCCCGGGATTGAATATATTTTACAAGATCAACATAAGATTCTAACTGATGATTCTGAATCAGCACTTCACTTAAAATTAACATAAAAACCTTCGTTTTGAATAATAGATAGGTATTAAATAAGACTTATATTAGAAAATTTCAAGAAGTTTGAATTAAGAAATACCATTTGTAAAAAATAGACAAAATCAAGATCAAGGATTATAAATAAATTTATCGATATACCTATAAAAAACTTATACTAATGTTAAATATAAGTATAAGTCATAAGTAATTGAAATAATTAGATTATTATTAAATGTTAATATAGCTTAGAAATAAATATACCCATAAGTAGATAGTAGTAATGCCTTGGTGTCTCCCAAAGGAAGGGTATTATAGTTTATTATTAAGTCCTAAAATTCACTTCATTAATTTTCAAGCGCCTTGAGAAAATTTTGGAATTGTTGTATCTTCTTAAGGTTAAAAATTTTTACTTAAACAAGACGAGTACTCAAGTTTAAGTGAGTTAAGTGATATTTTGTTGGCAGAACCAACTTTACCTTAAGGGAGAAAACTGTGCCAAAAGTTAAGATCTATGATACGCCAATGTTAGATGAATTGGAAAGTGGCGAATGGCCTAGCTTTATCAGTGGTATTAAACGTCTGAGAGATGATCATCCGGATGAACGTATCAATTCAATGGTGAGTGGCCTTTTAGGTCAGTTAGAGCATTCATATGAAACTCGTATGGGTTGGTGGAAGGGTGGTACTGTTTCCGTATTCGGTTATGGTGGTGGTATTATTCCACGTTT
>JADFVK010000103.1 GCA_015222495.1 Pseudomonadota bacterium | reverse complement strand
GGACAACCGGAAACTGCCAGTTTAAATTTATGCGGCATCCAGGAAGCCCAGGTCAGCTCTTCCAGTTTAATACCCAGTTCTGTTGAGTTTTGCGTACCAAAGCGACACCATTGCTTGCCTACACAGGTCTTAACAGTTCTCATAGCCTTACCATAAGCATGGCCTGATACCATGCCGGCATCATTCAAATCTTTCCATATTTTTGGTAATACATCTTTCTCAACACCGTATAAACCAATACGCTGTCCACCGGTTAAGTGTACATCTTTAATTTCATATTTCTCAGCCACTCCTGCAATAGCACGCAGCTCATCAGGTGTAGTCATACCACCCCACATTCTAGGAATAACTGAATACCTGCCATCTTTTTGAATATTGGCATGAGCTCTTTCATTAATGAAGCGTGATTGTGGATCATCCTGAGCTTCATTGTGCCATGCACTTTGCACATAATAGTTAAGTGACATACGACAAGCTGGACAACCATCTTCTGTTTTCCAGTTTAAAGCACGTCTGACCGCACTGATTGATGTCAACTTCTGCCTACGAATAGCCTCACGTACTTCTTCATGTGAATGATCAGTACATTTACATAGTGGTTTTGCTTCGGGTGTTTCATAATCGCTACCCAGAGTGGATTCCAGAATTTGTTCTACTAATCCAGTACAGGAACCACAGGAAGCTGATGCCTTAGTATGCGAACGAACTTCATCTAGGGTAAACAAGCCTTCTGTGGTAATAGCTTTAACTATGTCACCCTTGCACACACCATTACAGCCACAAATTTCTGTATCATCTGACATATCCGCTATGTGATCGCCACCATGGCCTGAATCACCTAAATGAGATTCACCAAATAACAGCTTTTCACGGATATCAGTCAGTTCCTGGCCGGAACGCATTAATTGAAAATACCAGGCGCCTTCTTTGGTATCACCATACAGTACCGCACCAATTAATTTGTTATCCTTAATTACCAGCTTTTTATATAAGCCACTAGCAGCATCCTGAAGTACTAATTCTTCAGTATCTTCACCACCACTAAAATCACCTGCAGAAAATAAATCAATACCGGTAACTTTTAATTTGGTTGAAGTCACCGAGCCTTCATATAAACCTATTCCCATCTGTGCCAAATGATTAGCACAAACTTTTGCCATTTCAAATAAAGGAGCCACTAAACCATAAGTTTCACCTCTATGCTGTACGCATTCACCTACTGAATAAATTCTTGGGTCATAGGTTTGCATGGTATCATTCACCACAATGCCGCGTTCACAATGCAGACCTGATTTTTCTGCCAGTGCCATATTAGGGCGAATACCTACAGCCATAACAACCAGATCCGTTTCTATTGAGCTGCCATCAGCAAAATTAACACCTGTTACGCGATCATCTCCCGTAATTTCAGCTGTTTGTGCCTCCATACGGAAATCCATCCCTTTGGCTTGCAGAGAATTTTTAAGCATTTTTCCGGAAACACTATCCATCTGACGTTCCATCAGAGTATCACAAAGATGAACAACAGTGACTTTCATACCGTGCTGCATCATGCCATTGGCTGCTTCTAAACCTAATAAGCCTCCACCAATCACTGTGGCATGTTTATAATTTTTTGTTGCATCGAGCATGATATCCACATCATTAATATCACGAAATGCTATAACACCTTCCTTCTCATGTCCTGGAACAGGAATAATAAATGGTGTTGAGCCCGTTGCTATCAATAAGCGATCATATTCTTCAACAATTCCATCTTCTGATGTCACTGTTCGGGTAATACGATTAATTTCCGCAACACGCTTACCTGCATGCAGATTAATATTATTCTCTTTATACCAGTCAATAGTATTGAGCATAATATCATCAATTGTTTTTTCACCAGCTAAAACAGGGGAGAGCAGGATACGATTATAATTACCATAAGGCTCATCACCAAATACCGTAATATCATACATATCAGGATCAATTTTTAATAATTCTTCAACGGTACGAATACCTGCCATACCATTACCGATAACTATCAGTTTTTCTTTCATATTCTGCTCCAATTCAAATAGAGATATTATTTATTTCCTTGATAGTCAGCATTTATCATGCCAGAAAGATGAAACACAAAGATTACACTTTGTTATCAATAAGTTAAAGTAAAAGCTGTGACTAAGTATTAATTATAAATAGAATAAGGAGGAAATTATGCACAATTGTGGTGCATAATTATGTTTTTAAGGGGAAGCTGTTACAGTGCGGTTTTCATGAGCAATAAATACCAAGTCCCTAACTATTTTGAACTCTCTAAAGCACCAATAAACTATAGATTAGGAAAGGTTTATTGATCTAGATCAATAAACCTTGTGTTTATATTCAATGTTTTTTATAATGGGACAATAACTCATTGTTTTATAACCATATTTTATTTAAGGTTATTTTCTTAAGTAGTTTCAGGAGCACTTATTATGTCAGCAGTAAAAATTTACGATACCCCCATGTTAGATGAATTAGAAAATGGCGAATGGCCTAGCTTCATCAGTAGTATTAAACGTCTAAGAGATGATCATCCGGATGAACGTATCAATTCAATGGTGAGTGGACTTTTGGGTCAGTTAGAACATTCATATGAAACTCGTATGGGTTGGTGGAAGGGTGGTACTGTTTCCGTATTCGGTTATGGTGGTGGTATTATTCCACGTTT
>JADFVK010000102.1 GCA_015222495.1 Pseudomonadota bacterium | reverse complement strand
ATTTCTTTAAATGTACCGGCTTGTGGATTGGCAATAACAGCTTGCTTATCATCATTATAGACAAAAATATCAGGATTAATATCCATACAATCATCACAGGCTGTGCATTCTGGTGAATCAATCCATACGGCTTCATGATCAGCTGAAGCAGCATTGCCTGCTGTGGGAGCTGAATTTCCTGATACTAATAAATTCATTGCAGTATTACCACCAGTCACCCCAGTCATAGAGAGTAAATTTTCCGTTAGGCTTTGAGCCATTTGCTGGCGAGTCTGCTGGATAAGGCTTTCTTTGTCCAGTTTATGATCATAGCCGCTGAGGGACTTTAACTGTCTCCAAAAATCACGGCGTTCCAGAGCTGACAGAGCCAGTTCTTTAGAAACCTGGGTGCGTATTAACTGCTGCTTCTTATTCACTGTCCAGATGAAAGGGTTGGCTGTTTCCTGATCATCCTTATCCATATCAATAAATTCATCTACCTGAACCATGCTGTCATTCCATTTATCCTCAGGTACATTTTTAAAATGCTTGCGGAAGCGACCTTCTGTAGCGGCAAAATCAACAAAAGTTAATGGTACATCCAGAGTGGCTTCTTTATTATCAGCATCCGTATAATTTAATTTATAACGTGGCCAGTCCTGACTAATTGATGGGTTTCCTTCAAGCTCAATACACTCTTCAAAAGTTGTGCCCTTATCAGGATCAAATTTGAATAATGGATAGGCTCTGGATTCAACGGCAAGTTTGCTTTGTCTGTCGGCACTGTCATCAGCAATTCCATGCTCAGGTGGACAAACTGCATAGATATTAAAAATAGCCGGACGGCGACTATTGAGCCCCTCAATATAGCCCTCTAATAAGTGACTGATATGGGAGAAAGAACTTTGCAGTACATAAGATGTACGATGAGCAGCGGCTATCAGGCTCATTTCCTTACGAATTTCTGTTTTACCTTTCCACTTTTTGTTAAATGGAGCCATATCTGAAATCTGACTAACAAAGCCGGAAGTACAGGCCTGACCACCGGTGTTGGAATAGACCTGGGTATCGACAATCATGACTTTAATCGGTACACCTGACATCATCATTCGCGACAGATTCTGGAAACCAATATCATACATGGCACCATCACCACCGACCGAAACAACAGGAGGACTTAGGTGATATTCTTCATCAGTAAAATCTTTCCAGCTGAAAAAGGTAAAGAAATCTTTATGTTCCTTTTCATTATATTTTCCTGCTAACTCCATTTCCACCATGCGTACGGTTTTAAACCCCTCTGCCATTTTAGACATATGACCTTCAAATAAGCCCATTGCCATAGAAGGTGAATCCTGGAACAGATTGCTTGACCAGGGAAATGGGTAAGGATTGTAAGGGAAAGTAGAACCCCACACGGAAGTACAGCCGGTGGCATTGATAAAGCCCATATCAGAGCGTCCGGTGTTGGTTACGCCGGTGGTGTACTTCCACTGCAGTTGTTTCAGGGTTTCTAATAGACCGGTTGCCCATTGCAACCATTCAGCATCCAGTGGTTTGGCTGTTTTTTCTTCATCCAGTTTTCGTGTGAGTCTGCTTAAAGTGACATCTTTGTCCTGGTTATCATCCAGTACCTTGTGCACGGCAGAAGTATTGCTTAGATCAATATTGCCAGCTAATTTCAAACGAATATGCTGATCTAAATCGATAATGAGCTGTTTAATATGAGCCAGATGTTTTTTAACTCTGGGCTGCATTAATGCAGTGACTGTTCCTGTGAACAAGTGAATAGATGTTTTTTCACCACAGCCCAGACAGGCACCATCACCACAGACCATAGAAGCATAATTGCGTTTATTGAGTAATAAGGTTTCCAGTGCACCCACACCCTCATCAATATCATCAATACGGATAAAGCTATCATCTGTTGTTGGTAATTTCTCCCAGAAATCCCATTCCTTGCGTAATAGTTCAATACTCTTGGTAGTCTGAGTCTCAATCGTCAGGGCATCATCCTCACAGACATCTACACACATCATACAACCTTTACAGGTATAAGGATTGACTGTAATGGAGAATAAACCGCCACTGCCTTTGACCTTTTTCTCTTTATTGCTGTAGTAAGGTTTTGTTGATGAGAATTTAAATTCACCCAGAATTTCCATAAACCAGGTAAATTCTTTTTCTAATGTTTCAACTTCCTGTTTTTCCAGTTCAGTTTCTTTCAGAGTTTCCAAAATGGCTTGTTCGAGTAATAAATTGACTTCTGCCTTATCTGCAAATGGTTCCATCAGCAGACGAAGTTTCTTCTCAACATCACGCAGGGCACGACGTAAAAATTGTGTTTTATGACCAATTGAACCAGTACCACCACTTTCAATACGTGTCACTATGGTATTAAAAACTTCACTCATGGTGTTGACCAGACCGGGAATAGCACTATCAGGACAAACTGTATAACAATCACCACAGGCGGTACAATTTTCTGCATTCCATAGCGGATATTCAAAACGGATTTGTGTCATATCACGGAACACACCGGTTGCAGCTGGAATTTGACTGAGGGCCAGAAATGGATCAGCAATATTATTATTACCCTGTCCTGACAGATATAAGCTGCCGGTTTGTTCCCAGAAATGATGGATATCTGATAGCTCCGCATTGCCCTGCTTTTGTTTTTTCAGCATCGCAGGTAGGTTGACGACTTTACGTGCAATTGTTGCATGACTTTCATCAATTGTTTTATTGGTAATTTCATGTGTTTCATCAAAACCACGCTTTACCACACGCAGATTATCCTCAACAACGGAGCGCCCTTTATTACCAAATTTTGCTTCTAATTGATCCTCAATTGCTCTAAAGAGTTGTTTTTCATTTAGGTCGGCTGTTTCCATTAGCGGGGAAGCGACAAAAAATGCCCCCTGGAATGCCGTGCCCTGCATACGATATTGCAGGTCAGGATTACCGGCTTCTTCTCTGGCAATTTTAAATCCATCCACATAAAAAATACGAATGTCTTTTTCAATTATCTCTTTACGAGCATTCAAGGAGAGAGAATTCCATACCGCCTCTGCTGAATCCAAATTGCTTTGAATAACCAGAGCACCACCATTCTTAAGACCAAAAAGAGGATTGGAATGTTCAAAAACATTGGGATCAGGTGAGAGTACTATATCGATATAATGATATTCACAATTAACCTTAATGGGTTCTGGTGCAGCTGATAGATAATAAGTGGTGGGCTGCCCCTTTTTTTCTGAACCATATTTTGGATTCGATTTAATATAATAACCCAGCAGTTCAAATAGTGTCATGGACAGGTTTTTACCTGTGGTGATGGCTCCCCAGCCACCCACAGAATGCATTCTTAATGTAATGGAATTCTCAGGCATTAAATTAGGATTTTCACTGCCGCTTAAGGATAAGTCTGCCAGATCGGGATAGGCATCTAATAACTTTTGCTGGTAAATCTCCTGCTTGGGGGAGTCGGCCTTACCATGTACAAAATCAATAGAAAGATAGAAGAAGGGGAGTTTCCTTCCTTCGGCTAACATATTTTCTAATACACCAATTAAAGCACCAGGCTGAAGATCTCGACTACCTAAGCCAAAGGCACCGGAAAAAATTCTTGGTTTATCTGTGGTTTTGCTATAAGTGGCATAGTCAGGATAAGGTTTTTTCTCATCATTAGGTACATTGTTATCACTACACTTACTCAGAGCGGCACGAATTTCTCTAACCAAAGGTAAGTCTTCAGCGAGAGGTTGATCAGTACGTTCAAGAACAGTCACGCCTTTTTTACCTTTGAGTATTTCACCCAGCAGATCACCCGGGAATGGACGATAAAAACGCATATTAACGATACCGATTTTAATCTTACGTGTTTCCCGCAAGTAATCAGCAACCGCTTCTGCCTGAACCACCACACTGCCCTGAGCAACAATCAGATAATCTGCATCCTCAGTTTTATAACAACCCACCCGGTCATAACTTCTACCGGTCAGTTGATAAAATTCCTGCATGGCTTGTGCAGCCAGTTCATTAATATGATCAAAAAAGTAAGGACGCTGTGCCGCAACAGTCTGCATATAGGCATCCTGATTTTGTACACTACCGGTGGATACTGGATTATCAACATCCCATGATAATGGAATACGACGACGTTTCTCACCATAGATCAATTGTTGTGCAGGGGTCGGGCAATCAATCATATCAGCCGGGAAACCAAGATATTTCTCTATGAGTTCACGTTCGGGTACCTGTAGTGATTCAATCAGATGAGTGGTTAGAAACCCATCCTGTGCGACAATAGCAGGAGTAAGTGCTAACTCAGCTAGTTTTCTCATGATTAGGTTTAAGTCTGCTGCTTCCTGAGCATCCCTAGCCATTATCTGAATAAATCCAGTATCATCAATACAATGATAATCATCATGACCGCAGTGAACATTTAAGCTGGCTTTAGTAATTGCACGACAACCAATATTTAATACATAGGGTAGTCTTTTACCCACAGCTGCATAGAGTGATTCATGCATAAATGCCACACCCTGAGCTGAGGAGAAGTTAACTGCTCGAAGCCCGGTCATGGAAAGCCCTGCAGTCACAGCAGCGGCAGCGTGCTCACTCTCAGGTTCAATAAAAATCAGTGGTCTTTCTGCTGTATTCAGATGTCCCTTGCCCACTTCTTCTGCCCAGTATTCACCCATTTGAGTTGAGGGTGTAATAGGATAAGCACCTGCCGCATCTGAGGCTTCACGTTCGCACATGATTACCGCACCATTGCCGTCCATTGCCATGCGTGTTCCAGGATAAGGAAAATCTTTTATATCATTTTTTTTTGCAAGATTGTCACGAATTTTCTCAAACATATTAACGTCCTTCAGATGTTTCGATACAGGTTAAGCTCTAGGCAATGGTTCAACTCTATGAATAGGTTCTTTACGGATAATTTTACGTGACTGATGGCCATGTTGTGATGCATTGTTATAATTTTTCCAGATGATTGCACCGGTTGGGCAACGCTCGATAGCAATTTTGGAAGACAATCCATTTTTTGAGTAATTAATCGTTGCTAAACTGTTCTGTATGGTAATTAATCCTTCAGGTGCATCGCTAACACAACGACTGCAGGCATTACAGGCAACATCACAATGTGCTTCACTTTCATCCATATTGTCTTTATTACTACAGGCTATCCATAATTTATGACTGATGGGCTGTAGTGAAAATAAATTTTTTGGGCATTCAGTGACACAGTCTCCACAAGCAGTGCAGAGATCAGCATCTACCACAGGCAAACTGAATTTATTAAATGTTATGGCATCAAAATCACAAACAGTGCCACAATCTTCAAGACCCAGACAAGCCCAGGTACAGCCCTTTCCTCCACCTGAAATCAAGGCAGCTGCACGACAGGTTTTCAGACCTTCATAATTTGCTCGGGTGTGAGCCACATGACTGCCTCCGGCGCAGGCAAGGCGGGCAACTTGTTGTTCATGCTGGATGACTTCCACACCAAGAAAATCAGCAATATGCTGATTCATTTCCGCGGCATTTACGGTACACAGTCCCGGATCAACTTCCTGAGCGACTAAGGCTTCTGCAAAAGGACGACAACCAGGAGTGCCGCAAGCACCGCAATTTGCATGAGGGAGTAAATCTTCAACTTCATCGATTCGGGGATCTTCATAAACAAAGAGATAGCGGTTGGCAAGGGATAATATCAAGGCCAGTAATATGCCCAGGCTGGCCATAAAAACAGTGGGGACTATTAACTGCTGAATTAAACCTGCATTAAATTCCATAAATAAATACCATAATCAATTTGTTAGGCGTATATTTCTGATAATATACAGATACTTTACAGGGACTTTAATTATTAGTCATTTTAATTATTTCAATGTTTAATATTTATTTTATCAATACTTATTGCTAGAATAGTTTTTATAAGTTAGGTTCAACCAGAAAGGCATATTTATTATGACTAAAACCTCATCAATTTATTATAAAAAAAATCGTCTAAAACAATTACGAGCATTTTGTCATGTCAGCAGGACGGGTAATGTTAGTGAGGCTGCTGAGTTGTTATTTTTAAGTCAGCCAACGGTGACATTACAAGTTCAGGCATTGGAACGAGAACTGAATACGGTGTTATTTGAAAGGCGTGGGCCAAAAATTCAATTAACCCCTGAAGGTGAAGTTCTTTATCAATTATCTAATTCTCTGGTTGATGGAATGGATAATTTACATGAAACCTTCGCTGCTAGTTTAGGACATCTGGAATCCGGTAATTTAAGTATTGCTGCAGGGGAATCAACTATTCTTTATATTCTTCCCGAGTTTGTGGAACAGTATAATCAGTGTTGTCCACAGATACATCTTAAATTACTCAATGTGACAGGTCGTGATGGTATGGCTCTGGTGAGAGCAGATGAAGCTGACTTTGCCGTAGGTTCAATGATTGATGTGCCTGACGATATTATATACCGGCCCATATTTACCTATAATCCGGTACTAATTATGCCCTTAAATCATCCTTTGGCAGAAAAAGAAGACATTACATTAGAAAATATTAGTCCCTATGGACTAATTTTACCTCCCCATCACTTAAGTACCTGGCGTGTGGTTGATATGGTTTTTCGCCAACACAATCTTTCATTTAATGTAGCCCTGGAAGCAGGAGGATGGGAAATTATTAAAAAATATGTGGAATTAGGGATGGGTATTTCCATAGTAACTGATGTTTGTTTAACCGGGACAGAAAAAGTCATAAGTAAACCTCTTGATCAATACTTTCCAAAACGAAGCTATGGATTGGTACTGCGTAAAGGAAAATTTTTATCACCACAGGCGAGACGATTTATTGAAGTTATGGATCCTGATTTTTTTAAAGAGGAAAATATTTCTTAATCCAGATAAATATATTATTTAGTTGATAAATCACAAAGAGTAGAATACCCTTAATGTTTTCAATGCTTTTATTGTTAATTATTGAAAATATTAATAGCCAGTATTTAGTGTATCAATTCTAAATACTTATTAGTCATTCAGAATTTTTATTAATTTATTTCTCACGGGGGAAATTATGAATAAACACCAATCATACTGGAAAGCAAATCTGCGTTTGATGGCAATTTGTCTGAGTATCTGGTTTGTCGTTTCATTTCTTTTTGGCATTATTTTAGTTGAGCCACTCAACAATTTTCATTTAGGAGGATATAAACTGGGTTTCTGGTTTGCTCAGCAGGGTTCTATTTATACCTTTGTTGCTTTGGTCTTTTTCTATTCATCACGTAT
>JADFVK010000101.1 GCA_015222495.1 Pseudomonadota bacterium | reverse complement strand
CTTATGTTTCAGGGGATTGTAAAAACATGGATGTTTTTACATAGCGTGCCATGGATGGCCTTGAGCGTCCCCTGAAACATAAGCCTATACTCCGAAGCACGCCACACACATACCATTTCCGAACGTCACCCTTACATGTTTTGCTTCATATCATCAAAAAACTTTTTCACGCCATCTAACCAGCCATGTGCCTTAGGGCTGTGGCTTTTACCACCATCAACCAATGTTTGTTGAAATTCTTCAAGCAGTTCTTTCTGTCGACTATTTAATTTAACCGGTGTTTCCACAACAATACGGCAGAGTAGATCACCCTGAGCACCGCCGCGTACAGATTTAACACCCTTATTGCGCATGCGGAACATTTTTCCAGTTTGTGTTTCTGCTGGAATTTTCAGACTGATACGACCATCAAGAGTAGGAACTTCCAAAGCTCCACCCAGTGCTGCGGTGGTTATATTAATCGGCACTTCACAAAATAAGTCACTGCCCTCTCTGGTAAATATTTCATGTGGTTTCACATGAACATGTACATAGAGGTCTCCCGCTGGACCACCGTTTTGACCCGCTTCACCCTCATTGGATAAACGAATTCTATCACCAGTATCTACACCGGCTGGTACTTTAACAGATAAAGACTTATGTTCCTGAATACGGCCTTCACCATGACAGGCATCACAAGGATCTTTAATTACTTTACCTGCACCATGACAGGTTGGACAAGTCTGCTGCAAAGAGAAAAAGCCCTGCTGCATACGTACCTGGCCAACACCCTGACAAGTACCACAGGTATCAGATTTAGAACCTTTTTTAGCACCACTACCATTACATTTTTTACAGGAAACCATGGTAGGAATACGAATTTTTACCGACTTGCCATGTACTGCATCTTCAAGACTCAGTTCCAGATTATATTGTAAGTCAGCTCCTCTATAGACTCGTTCACCACCTTGTCTACCGCCACCACCGCCACCAAAGATATCACCAAACACATCACCGAAAATATCACTAAAATTACCAGCTCCGCCACCACCACCCATGCCGCCTTGCTCAACACCGGCATGACCAAACTGATCATAGGCTGCGCGTTTTTGTGCATTGGATAATACTTCATACGCTTCTTTGGCTTCTTTAAAGTGTGCTTCCGCATCTTTATTATCAGGATTTCGATCCGGGTGATGCTTCATAGCCAAACGACGATAGGCTTTTTTTAATTCCGCATCACTGGCAGTTTTATCTACCCCAAGAACCTGGTAAAAATCTTTTTTTGACATAATGGCTTTCTTAATTTAACTAAAACGTAGTAAAAACAAAAACGGGGTCGGAATCAGTATCTCAACGCTAAGCGTTAAGATACTGACTCGACCCCTCAGGTGTAAAAATAATTCTAAAGCTTATTTTTTAGAATCATCAACTTCTTCAAACTCTGCATCAACCACATCATCATCAGCAGTATGTTCAGCACCGGCATCCTGAGCACCCTCAGCTGCGCCAGCCGCATCACCTGCCTGATCAGCATACATACGTTCTGCCATTTTCGCAGAAGCATCTGTTAGGGCCTTAGTTTTAGCTTCGATATCATCCTTATCATCACCCTTTAAAGATTCTTCTAAATCTTTAATAGCTGTTTCAATGGCTGTTTTCTCACCATCTTCCAGCTTATCACCCATATCTTCCATGGATTTCTTAGTGGCATGAATCATATTTTCAGCAGTGTTACGAACACTCACAAGTTCATGGAATTTCTTATCATCTTCCGCATGTACTTCAGCATCCTGAACCATACGATCTACTTCATCATCAGACAAACCACTGGATGCTTTAATGATAATAGACTGCTCTTTACCGGTTGCTTTATCTTTTGCAGATACATGTAAGATACCATTGGCATCCAGATCAAAAGATACTTCAATCTGTGGTGTACCACGTTGTGCTGGTGGGATATCAGATAAGTCAAAACGACCTAATGACTTATTACCTGATGCCACTTCACGTTCACCCTGCAGTACATGAACCGTTACTGCAGTCTGATTATCATCAGCTGTGGTAAATGTTTGTGATGCCTTAGTTGGAATAGTGGTATTCTTCTCAACTAACTTAGTCATCACACCACCGGCAGTTTCAATACCTAATGATAAAGGTGTCACATCTAATAATAGAACGTCCTTAACTTCACCACCCAAAACACCACCCTGAACTGCTGCACCTACCGCAACTGCTTCATCAGGGTTCACATCTCTGCGCGGCTCTTTACCAAAGAATGCCTGTACTTCTTCCTGCACCTTAGGCATACGAATCTGACCACCGACCAGAATCACTTCATCAATCTCACCAATTGATAGACCGGCGTCATTCAGTGCGGTACGACAAGGGTCAATAGTACGCTTAATTAAGTCTTCTACTAATGATTCTAATTTTGCACGGGTAATCTTTACATTAAGATGCTTAGGCCCTGAAGCATCTGCTGTAATATAAGGCAAGTTCACATCAGTCTGCTGTGTAGAAGATAATTCAATCTTAGCTTTCTCAGCACCTTCTTTAAGACGCTGCATCGCCAGAGGATCACCACGTAGGTCCATACCCTGATCTTTCTTGAATTGATCAGCAAGATAATCAATCAAGCGCATATCAAAATCTTCACCACCTAAGAATGTATCACCATTAGTAGACAATACTTCAAACTGGAATTCACCATCAATTTCAGCAATTTCAATAATCGAGACATCAAATGTACCACCACCCAAGTCAAATACAGCAATGGTAGAATCACCCTTAGTCTTATCTAAACCATAAGCAAGTGCTGCTGCGGTTGGCTCATTAATAATACGCTTAACTTCTAATCCGGCAATTTTACCAGCATCTTTAGTTGCCTGACGTTGAGAATCATTAAAGTAAGCTGGCACTGTAATAACTGCTTCAGTGACTTCTTCACCTAAATAATCTTCAGCTGTTTTCTTCATTTTAGCTAGAACTTTAGCTGATACTTCTGGTGGCGCCATTTTTTTGCCCTGGGCTTCAACCCATGCATCGCCATTATCTGCTTTAACAATTTTATAAGGCACTAAATCAATATCTTTTTGTACCGCGTCTTCATTAAAACTACGTCCGATCAGACGTTTAACTGCATAAAGTGTATTAGTAGGATTAGTGACTGCCTGGCGTTTTGCCGGCTGGCCTACTAAAATTTCATCCTCTGTATAAGCAACAATTGAAGGGGTGGTACGATCACCTTCTAAATTTTCAATGACTTTTGGTTTATCACCATCCATTACTGCAACACATGAATTGGTTGTGCCTAAATCTATACCGATAATCTTTCCCATTTTTTTCTCCTGAATAATTCTTTGTAACTTAATAAGTTACTTAAATTTGTATATTTTCTTATTTCTGCAATTGTTTATTAAATGGGGTTATTTCCCCATTTTTCAAGGGCTTATTTTGCGACCATCACCATTGCCGGACGAATTAAACGCTCATTAAGCATATAGCCTTTTTGTACTACTGCAATAATCGTATTAGATTCTTTTCCCGCTACTTCCTGCATGGACATTGCCTGATGAAAATCTGCACTATAAGCCTCACCTTCTTCTGCTGAAACTTCTGTGACGCCAATTTTTGTCATTGCATCATTCATCATTTTCAAAGTCAGTTCCATACCTTCACGCACTTTATGCACCGACTCATCTTCAATATCCAGATCAATGGCCGCTTTTAAACCCAGCTCCATAGAGTCTTTAACCGGTAAGATTTCATTGACTAATTTTTCAACGCCGAACTTTCTGGCATTAGAAACTTCTTTTTCCGTACGGCGACGTACATTTTCCATTTCGGCTTTAGTGCGTAGAGCCACATCCCAATTTTCATCAGCCTTAGCCTGTACCGCACGAATCTGTGCAATAAGCTCTTCCGCTTCTAAAGCAGCCAGTTCCTCAATAGCTTCTTCATTAGCATGCTCATCTTCTAAAGCCTCTACTACTTCATTATCAACAATTTGATCTTCAACTTTTTGTTCTTCTGACATTTTCCGTCCTGTCCCTTATTTCTTGTGTACAGATGTATTAACACACTAAATAAGGGTGAATTTTCATGATTCAAGGCTGAAGCTAATAATTGATCCGAAATAATGATGATGATTTTTTACTCATTCAGGCTGTTTTTGTGACCAATGAAGAAGTACAATGTGAAAAATTCCCTAAAGACATTCATTCCGGTAATAGTAATGGCAGAAAAAAATAATACAGAGAAGCAGCAAAAGAAAAAATTTGAAACCATAGGCCTGATTGGAAAATATGCCGATCCCAGTGCCGGAGATGCATTGGTCAGCTTACATGAATATTTTTCTACTAATAATTGTGATGTATTACTTGATGAAAGTACTGCTGCTGTTTTTAGTGATCATAGTATGCAAGTGGTTAGCCGTACTCAACTAGGACAACAATGTGACTTAATTATTATTGTCGGTGGAGATGGTTCCCTACTCAGTGCTGCACGAAGTCTAGTGGGGTTTGGCGTGCCCTTACTAGGGGTTAATCTGGGTCATTTAGGCTTTCTGGTGGATCTCTGTGCTATTGATGTGAATAAATCACTCGATAGTATTATGCAGGGTGAATATACTGAAGAAAAACGTTATTTAATTATCAGTGAAATTGAGCGTGATGGTGATTATTTTGGCGGCGGCAATGCCTTTAATGATGTGGTTATCCACAAAACAGATGTGGCACGCATGATTGAAATTGAAACCTATATTGATGATAAATTTATGCATACTATGCATGCTGATGGCTTAATTGTTGCCACTCCCACCGGTTCAACAGCCTATTCATTATCCGGTGGAGGTCCAATTCTATATCCTTCTCTTAATGTCATGGAATTAGTCCCTATTTGTCCTCATACCATGAGCAATCGACCTGTGGTCGTCTCCGGCGATAGTGAAATTGATGTAGTGGTCAGCGATCATTTTTCAAATAATGCACAGGTAACTTATGATGGTCAGATTAACTTTAATCTTAAACCCGGCGATCATGTAAAAATTATGCGTCATCCAAAGTCTATTACAATTTTACATCCTAAGGACTATGACTACTTTGATATACTCAGAGCCAAATTACATTGGGGCGAAAAGCTCAGGAAATAGTTCAGACTATGCTTAATCACATTACCATAAAAAACCTGGCGGTTGTGGATTCACTCGATTTGGAGTTGGACTCCGGTTTAACTGTGCTCACCGGAGAAACCGGCGCCGGAAAATCCATTTTAATTGATGCACTTGGTCTGGTACTGGGAGACAGGGCTGATGCTTCTGCTATACGTTATGGTGCTGAACGTGCCGATGTAGCAGCAGAATTTGATGGTCAGGCACCACTCATTGAACAATGGCTTAAAGATAATGATTTAGACAGTGATGCACAATGTCTGATTCGACGTACTATTAATGCCAAAGGACGCTCCCGTGGTTTTATTAACGGTAATCCAATTCCTTTGCAATTGCTGCGTGAACTGGGTGAAAAGCTGGTTAATATCCATGGACAAAATACCCATCAGGCACTACTCAAAAAAGATGAACAAGGCTTATTATTAGATAACTTTGCTGATCTCAACAGCACACGTAATGAGCTCAACCAACTCTACCGACAATGGAAGAAAAAATCTTCCGAATATCTGCAATTAAAAGAAGATGCCGCAGAACGTAATGCCAAACTCGACCTATTACGTTTTCAGGTGCAGGAATTAACAGATCTGGATATCCAGGAAAATGAATTCAAAAAGCTTGAGGAAGAACATAATAAACTCACTCATGCCAATCGCTTAATTGAAACATCGCAAGCGGTTTATATGCAGCTGGCAGAAGATGAACAAAAAAACATCAGCTATCAGCTTAATCATTGTCTGAATGAAATAAATAGTTTGGCAAAACTGGATAACAACCTCAGCCCTATTAGTGAAATGCTCACTAATGCTTTAATTCAGGTAGATGAAGCCAGCTCTGAACTACATCATTATCTGGACTCCCTGGAAATTGATCCACAACGCTTACAATGGGTGGAAACACGCATTGGCAATATTCATGATTATTCACGCAAACATAGAATAGAGACACATAAACTCTATGCTCACATTGAGCAGTTAAAACAGGAATTGGATCACCTGGAACATGCCGATGATCATCTGGAACAACTACTGGAAGAAGTAGCAGATATTCAAATAGAATATTTCAAACTTGCTAAAACCTTAACTAAAAAACGTCATAAAACATCTAAGATCTTAGCTGAGCAAGTCATGCAGCATATTCATGAACTTGGCATGCAACAATGTACCTTTGAAATACAGCTTAAGAGCATTGATTCTGAACAACCACAAATCAATGGTATGGAAATTATTGAGTTTTTTGTCACTACCAATACAGGTCAGCCTTTACGCCCTCTTT